>JAGODW010000281.1 GCA_017998025.1 Spirochaetales bacterium | reverse complement strand
ATTGGAAATACAGTCTGAAAGGATTGCTCGGAGGGAAGGGGGGCATCCGGATGGTTCTGAATGAATCGGTATCGCTGTTCAATGGTATTCCTATAATATTCCACATAGCGAAGGGTTTTTGTTCCACTCGGGTTTATAATACTATCTATAACTTTTTCGTTCTCTAATTCAGAGATAAGAGAGGGGAGAGCTGCATCCAATTCTTCTTTTGCTGCAGAGAGTTCCTTTAATTCTTCTGGATACTTTTCCAGATACTTTTCCAGAAAAGATCGAAACGTTGCGTATGGCAGTAAGGGCTCCTGCGTTTTGGAAACATAGGCACGAATTAATTTTCGAAGCTCTTCTTTTTTGCCCATTGAAGAACATAGTAATGCGCTTTCACAGGTTGAGCAATAGATTTTTAAACCTTTGAATTGACAAATTCGTATATGAACAATACACTTTTCCTATGGTTCGAGGGCTTTGGTTGCTAACAGTGATTCTTCTCTTTGCCCTATGTTCCTGTACCACTTCTCAGGAGTCAATCCCTGTTCCCCCTCCACCCCCGAGCGAAAAGCCGGAAGAGCCTCCGGGCCTCCCTCCTGAACCAACCCTGGCTCCTCCGCCTTCTCTTTCTCCGGAACCCCCGGTTTCAGTCTCCGAAGCGCCTGTAAGAGAAAATACCCTTCCAAAGGTTGAGGACAGCCGTGTAATAATCACTCAGGAGGATTATAAAAAAACATTCCAGGAAGTAGAGCGGGTTATCGATGAACTAAACTCCATCATTAAAGCAGGAGATTATACGCGGTGGGAACAGTATTTAACTCCTCAATTTATTGCTTCTGTGATGGATCCGGAAAATCTAAAAAAATTAAACGAACAGCCCTTATTAAAGAGGAATCGGATAGAAATCAAGACGCTCTACGATTACTTTATCTATGTGGTGGTTCCCAGCAGAGCTTCGGTACGGTTGGATGATTTAATTTTTACAGATGAAAAAAAGGTAAAAGCCTTTATGTTTGTCAGAGGAGACCCGGTACTGATCTATCAACTTGAAAAAATCGGTGAAACATGGAAAATAAGTATATGGTAACGTGTAAGGGAGGAACGTATATGAAACGAAAGATCCTTGTAGTAATTGCAGCAGCCCTTATGATTTGGATGTATCCTGCAACAGCCCAAACAGAGACAACTCCAGAAAAAGAACGGGAACGGACAATTGAAGAGTTGTATCTGAGTCAAAATATCGAACTGCAGATCATAAAGAATCAGGCACAATCCAACGATTGGGAAGTGCGAAATCTTGCCATTCAGAGCCTTCGTACCATGGCAGCTGAAAAACGAATCAATGCAGACAACCCCGGGGCTTTTCTTATCCTGGAAAATCTTGCCAAGCAAGAACAGGGGCCAAATACAAAGAACTTTAATCTGATCCGTAAGGATGCATGTACGATCCTGGGAGAGATCGGAGATGAACGGTCTCAGCGAATTCTTATGGATGTGGTAATGACCGATACAGAACCTATGGTATTGGCAGAGGCTGCATATGCCCTGGGAATGATAGGGGAAGATCCAAACGGGGAAGTTTTAAACCGTCTTATGTGGATTCTACACAGAGAAAATATAAAGTCCACACCGGACAATAATTTCGCGTTTGCAACACTCCTCTCCATTGAAAAACTTGCCAGATCCGAAGGTGGCCTTAAAAATCCTGAATCCATTGGAGTGCTCGTGGAAGTTCTTGAAGGCAACTATATTCGGGATGTAAAACTGAAAGCAGTGGATGTAATCTACAAGCTCCGTAAGTGATTGCATGAAGTAATTGCATGGCGGCACAGGAAAAAGAGAAACTCGGAAACGACTGGTATAAAAGTTCACGGTTATGGAAGCTTTTCGCCCCTCTGATGTTTGGGCCGGAGCGGTGGGCGCAAACTGGGGGAGAGGTGGATGGAATTATTTCTCTTTTGCAACTAAAAGGGGATGAACGTGTCCTGGACGCCTGTTGTGGGGTAGGAAGACATTCCTTAGAGCTTGCCCGGAGGGGTTTTTCCGTTACCGGTGTAGATTTAACAGAAGATTTCATTCAGGCTGCCCGGGAATCTGCTGCTGCCGAAAGGCTTACTATCGAATTTATTGTAGAGGATGTACGTAATTTTAAACCCCTGGAACCCTTCGACGTGGTGATAAATTTATACACTTCCTTCGGATATTTCGAATCAGAGGAAGAGGACCTGCGATTCCTCCGGGCAATGAAAGAATGCCTGAAACCCGGAGGCGTTCTCTTGATAGAAACAAAAGGAAAGGAAGTTACTGCCCGCGACTTCATAGAGTCAGAATGGTATGAAGAGAGTGGAATGTATGTATTAGCCCGGTACGAAATCGAAGATGAATGGACCCGGCTAAAAAATCAATGGATTCTTATAACCGAAGACAGCAGGTGCGACTACACGTTTTCTCAACGCCTCTATTCTGCCCGGGAGGTAAAAGGGATGCTCTTTCAGGCGGGTTTTAATCAAGTACAGGTGTACGGCAGTTTGCAGAAAGATCCATATAATGAAAAAGCACAAACACTTATTGTTGTTTCGTATACCTAAGACCTATTCTCCGGGATAAGATACAGGGGAAACAGCAGTTCTATACTCGTTAATCCCGGCTCAGTATGGAGAGAAAAGGTGCTCCCTTTTAGAGCATTCTTCAAAATAAAAAAGAGGAAGAGAAGACCTAATCCTGTTCCTTCCTCCTCATCGTGAGAGTCCAGCAGAAGCTCTGCGAGGGAAGTAATTCTTCGACTCAAACTTTCCTTTTCTAATATTCGAAGCCGTTCATAACAATGGAGAGTCGAATTATTCATAACGCGGATTCGTAACGCATGTTCTAATTTTTTTACACCTACCTTTACCCAATAGGAAGAAGTAAGCTTTTTTCTTTGTTCCTCTGCACTGCACTGGGATACATAGGAATGAAACAGTTTCATGCCTGTTGCATAATCTTCAATTGTATCGATATTTAACCCCTTCTCGTTAAAAAAAATACGCTTTAAATTTGCCTTCTGGCCGTTTGCCACCAGTTCATGAAGACAAAAGAATAGTTCACAGGAATAGCGGTCAAATCCAGCAGCCTGTAAAAGGGGGAATAGATGCTTCTCTAAAAGCTCGCGGGATCTAGAAACCGAATTGGGTACGCGAAAGACCACTTCTCTACCGTCTAAAAACAATTGCACGAGATGCTGAGAGGGATATACAGGTTTTGATGAAAGGTTTTTCAAAGTTCCCACGGTTCCTCTCTACCTGGAATCTTATCTAAAAAGCGGAGAATACCGTCCAGGATCGTTAACGGATGGGGCGGACACCCGGGTATATACAAATCGATCGGCAGTACAGATCCTGCACCATTCAGCTGTTCGGGATGATCCCGATACGGACCTCCTCCTATCGCGCAAGAGCCTACCGCCAGTACTATTTTCGGATGAGGTACAGCTCTATATGTTTTCTCCAGAGCCTGTTTCATATTTTCCGTAACGGGACCCGTAATCAATAAGC
>JAGODW010000007.1 GCA_017998025.1 Spirochaetales bacterium | reverse complement strand
AACTTCCAGATACTGGCAAAGGAAGCTAAGAGACTTCATTCACTGGCATACCCTGAGCGGCCGCTACCACTGGGATTAGAGTACCTCAATCCCGGCGACTATAACTTTCGGGCAGAAGGGGAAAAACATATGTGGGACCCCGAGTCTATCGCCAACCTTCAGATCGCTGTCCGGTATGACCGGTACGATGCCTATAAAGCATTTGCAGACCACCAGGATGCCCGGTCTAAGGAGCAGGCGACCCTCAGAGGGGTATTGAAGTTTAAATCTACCCAGGAGATTCCTCTGGAATCAATTGAACCGGCAGCAAAGATCGTCCGTCGGTTTGTTACAGGGGCGATGAGCTTTGGGTCGATTTCAAAAGAGGCGCATGAAACCCTTGCCATTGCTATGAACCGGTTGGGAGGCAAGTCGAACACGGGCGAGGGAGGAGAAGATCCCGAACGATTTGTCCCCCTTCCGAATGGAGATTCTAAACGCTCGGCTATAAAACAGGTTGCTTCAGGAAGGTTCGGGGTTACGATCAACTATCTTGCCCATGCGGATGAACTTCAAATCAAGATGGCTCAGGGTGCGAAGCCTGGCGAAGGGGGAGAGTTGCCCGGGTATAAAGTTGTGGGGGAAATTGCAAAGGTCCGGCATACCACTCCCGGAGTCGTACTGATCAGTCCTCCTCCCCATCATGATATTTACTCTATTGAAGATCTGGCCCAGCTTATTTTTGACTTAAAGAATGCGAATCCGGATGCACGGATCAGCGTAAAACTTGTCTCGGAGATCGGGGTAGGGACGGTTGCTGCAGGAGTGGCTAAAGCACATGCGGATCATATCCTTATTTCGGGGCATGACGGTGGAACCGGTGCTTCACCTCTAACGGGAATTAAACATGCAGGGCTCCCCTGGGAGTTAGGCCTGGCAGAAACCCACCAGACCCTTGTAATGAACAACCTCCGCAGCCGGGTGGTGCTTCAGACAGACGGTCAGCTAAAAACGGCCCGGGATGTGGTGATTGCTGCGATGCTGGGTGCAGAAGAGTTTGGGTTTGCCACAGCTGCCTTGATCAGTATGGGTTGTGTAATGATGAGGAAATGTGAAAAGAATACCTGCCCGGCAGGAATCGCGACTCAGGATCCAAAACTTCGGGCGAAATTTGCAGGGAAACCCGAGCATGTGACTCGATTCTTTTTCTTCCTCGCAGAAGAGGTACGAAAACTCATGGCCCGGCTCGGATTTGCTCGATTTGACGATATGATCGGAAGGGTAGACCTGCTGGAGGTGGATGAGACTGTACTCAACTGGAAATCGGAACGGTTGAACCTTTCCCGATTATTAACTCCTGCGCAGAGATACAATGCGGATACCCGGGTATTTTGTTGTATTCCTCAGGAGCATGGAATTGAAAAGGTATTAGATCAGAAGTTGATCGATCAAGTAAACTGTCCTCTTTCTAACGGCAGCCCTATTCGAATCGATCACTCTATTAAGAACACAGACCGTGCAGTAGGGACGCTCCTGAGTCATCACATCACAAACCAGAGGGGAGAAGAGGGCCTTCCAGAAGGAAGCGTCCATATCCGGTTTAACGGTTCTGCGGGGCAGAGTTTCGGCGCATGGCTTGCCCGGGGCATTACCCTGGAACTGGAAGGAGATGCGAACGATTATGTGGGGAAAGGCCTTTCAGGAGGAAGGCTCATTATCTATCCTCCCCGGGGTGCCCGGTTTGCTCCAGAAAAAAATATTCTTCTCGGAAATGTGGCTTTGTACGGGGCAACTTCCGGGGAAGCATACTTTCGGGGGATAGCGGCAGAACGATTCTGTGTCCGTAACTCAGGAGCGAATGCAGTGGTAGAAGGGGTCGGCGATCATGGGTGTGAGTATATGACCGGTGGGAGGATAGTAATTTTAGGTGAAACAGGAAGAAACTTTGCTGCAGGTATGAGTGGGGGCATAGCCTATGTGTGGGATCCGGAACAACGATTGATGCATTGTTTGAATACAGAGATGGTGGAAGCTACCCCTCTGGAAACGGAGGAGGATGAACTTACTATTTTACGGCTCCTGGAAAACCATATTCGGTTCACAAGCTCAGATCTAGCCCAACGGATCGTAAATGAATGGGAAAGATCCCGAAAAGAATTCATGAAAGTACTATCTCCCGAGTATAGGCGGGTTCTAGAAAGTAGGGGAGAACAAGAGAAGGAGGCTGTCTATGGGTAAACCTACCGGTTTCATGGAGTATGAGAGAAGAGTATTAGAAGATATTTCTCCAGAAGAACGGCTAAAGAACTACAGGGAATTCCATCGGGAGCTGGATGAACCGGAGCGAATCCGGCAGGGAGCGCGCTGCATGGACTGCGGAGTCCCTTTCTGTCACTCCAGCTATGGTTGCCCTCTTATGAATCTTATTCCCGAGTGGAATGATTTTATCTACCAGGGGCGGTTTGAAGAAGCATTCTTTCGATTGCGGGCTACTAATAACTTTCCTGAGTTTACCGGCAGAGTATGTCCCGCTCCCTGCGAAACAGCCTGTGTGCTGGGCATTCATGAGTCTCCTGTAACCATTAAGAACAATGAGTGTTTCATCATCGATCGTGCCTATGAAACGGGACTGATGGTACCCCGCCCTCCGAAGGTAAGAACCGGGAAGAAGGTAGCTGTAGTGGGTAGCGGTCCTGCAGGACTGGCAGCAGCGGATCAGTTAAATCAGGCGGGTCATTTGGTGACTGTATTTGAACGAGCAGACCAGGTCGGCGGGCTTCTCATGTATGGAATCCCTAACATGAAGCTGGATAAGAACCTTGTACTGAAACGAGTCCACCTGATGGAGCTAGAAGGAGTGGAGTTCCGAACAAACAGCTGGGTAGGACGCGAGGTGGATCCGGAATGGATTCTGGAAAAATTTGATGCAGTAGTACTTTCCATCGGTGCTACGGTTCCCCGGGATATGCAGATTCCAGGCAGAAACCTTGGAGGAATCCATTTTGCCCTGGAGTTTCTTACGGGCCAGACGAAACAATTGTTGAAAGGGAGTCTTTCTTCTAATGGAGGATCTATTTCCGCTGCAGGAAAAAATGTAGTTGTGATCGGTGGTGGAGATACAGGAAACGATTGTATCGGGACAGCGTTACGGCACGGCTGTGTAAGCCTTAAGAACTTTGAGCTTTTGCCGAAACCTCCGAAAGAGCGAACTCCTGAATTCCCCTGGCCTCTGTATCCCCGGTTGTTAAAGGTGGACTATGGACATGAAGAGGCGATCCATCGATTTGGTTCCGATCCGCGGGAATGGAGCATTCTCTCCAAAGAATTTCTAGACGACGGGAGGGGAAACGTTCGAGGAATCCGAACAATAAGGGTCGAATGGGTGAAAGACTCTGGAGGGAAGCCTGTTATGAAGGAAATTCCCGGTTCAGAAGAAGTCTGGAAGGCAGATCTGGTCCTTCTCGCTTTGGGGTTTTTAGGGCCCGAAGGAGCTACGCTGGATGCTTTTGGGGTGGAAAAAGATAATCGCTCCACTATTCGGGCAGAGTATGGGAAATTTGTCACTTCAAATCCTAAAGTGTTTGCCGCAGGAGATGGACGCAGAGGTCAATCCCTCGTAGTTTGGGCTATTCATGAAGGACGGAAACTATCCCGCGCAGTGGATACCTATCTTGAAGGGGAATCTTTCCTACCTTGACGGTGATTGGTTTCTATGGTATAGAATCCTCTGCAAAATTTCACTCGGGAGTGAACAATGTACGCATTAGTAGAAATCAAAGGAAAACAGTACAGAGCTGAAGAAGGATCGGTACTGAAGGTAGATAAAATTGCCCAGGAAAAGGGCTCCCCGGTAGAATTGAACAGCGTAATGCTGGTAGAGAAAGAGGGGAACGTATCGGTAGGAACTCCGTATATTTCTGGAGTTACCTTGAAGACCGTGGTAGAGGATCACGGAAAAGCCAAGAAAATTATTGGCTTTAAGTACAAGAAGCGAAAGAACTATCGAAGGCGATGGGGCCATCGGGAGGAGTATACGCTGTTAAAGGTTGAGGAGATTGCCGGGGTCTAAGCGAATGATAAACATTCGGGCCTTTATCCGAAAGGACGGATGTCTTGGGGGGTTGACAGCGGAGGGCCATGCTTTAAAAGCATCCCCTGGATATAGTCCTGTATGTGCTGGGGTAACAACCCTACTCCGTACAGGAGGGGAATTACTCGAAGCAGAAGAGGATATAAAAGCAGAGATTTCAGCTCCTTCGGAAGGGACTCTGCGAGTCCTCATCGGGAGGGTCCCAGGACAGAAGCTTGAACGGGTTCGGGCAATTACCGATTTTCTTCTATACGGACTGCAACAGCTCTGTCAGGATGCACCAGAAGAAATCGAGGTTTCTATAGAGGAAAGAGAAGAGTAGAAAAAAATAGGGAGATCCAATATGGCGCATAAGAAAGGCGGCGGAAGTTCTAAAAATGGACGGGATTCTATTGGGAGAAGGTTAGGGGTTAAGCGATTTGGAGACCAGATCGTAAAAGCAGGAGAGATCCTTGTCCGTCAGCGGGGAACGGTGTTTCATCCCGGCAGGAATGTAGGGAAAGGAAAGGATGATACCCTTTTCGCAAAAACACCGGGTAAAGTTGTATTTAAGACACTACGAGGGAAAAAAATAATCACCATTGAATCCCTTTCTTGATCGATGACCGACCCGTGCAAACGTTTATAGACGAAGTACTCCTCGATCTCGCTTCCGGTTCCGGAGGGGCAGGCAGTGTTTCTTTCCGGAGAGAAAAGTATATCCCTAAAGGAGGCCCTGACGGAGGGGATGGAGGCAGGGGAGGAGATGTGATTTTTGTTGTCCGGCGAAATTTAAAAACCCTTAGACATTTAAAGAGATCTTTCGTGCTAAAGGCTCAGAATGGATCGCCCGGCGAAGGGGCATTGCGTCATGGAAAGGATGGAAATTCGGTTGAAATCCCTGTGCCGCCTGGAACGCTGGTAAAAAATCCTGCAACGGGCGAAATCCTCAAAGACCTTACGGATGTTGGAACCCGCTGGGTTTTTTTAGAAGGAGGAAAAGGGGGAAAGGGCAATGCACATTTCAAATCTTCCAGGAACCAGGCACCGCGGTTTGCACAGCCCGGAGAACCGGGTAGAACTGCGCGGGTAAAGGTAGAATTAAACGTCATTGCCGATATCGGCTTTGTAGGTTTTCCCAATGCAGGTAAGTCGAGTTTACTCCGGGTTCTTTCGAATGCACGACCTGAAGTTGCACCGTACCCCTTTACTACCCGGGTTCCTTATCTAGGAGTCCTTACTCTGAGAGATGAAGACATAGTATTGGCAGATATTCCCGGTATCCTCGAAGGAGCCTCCAGGGGTGTGGGCCTGGGATTCAGATTTTTAAAGCATATAAGCCGGACAAAAGGTTTAGCCTTCTTGATTGATCTATCCGATCCGGGATCCATACACCACTTTGAGATCCTATTAGAAGAACTTGAAAAGTTTTCACCAAACTTAGTAAATAGAAAGAGGATACTCGTAGGAACAAAGCTGGACATGCCGGGTACGGAAGAACAATTGAAGAATTTAAGGGAAAAGTATCCTGAGGAAAGATTAATCGGTATCTCTTCTATGACCCATCAGGGGATCGATAGGTTAATAGAAGAATTCTGGCGTTTAACTAAGGAGGAAGGAGGTACCCATGAGGACAGCCCTGCTGGGGGGAACCTTTAATCCTATTCATAATGGTCACCTCTATATTGCCGAGGAAGTACGAATCTCTTTAGCCTATGATCGAATTGTGTTTGTCCCTTCCTTTCGACCTGCCCATAAAGAGATTGGCTTAGAGGATGATCCGTTCAAACGGTTTGAGATGGTTCGATTAGCAACCGGTGAAAGAAACGAGTTTCTGGTAGAAGACTGTGAGATTCAACGGAGAGAAACTTCTTATACAATGGATACGATAGAATATCTGTATAAGAGATACCCCATTACCGGTAAAATAGGTCTTATCATCGGAGACGACCTTGTACCCGGTTTCCCTAGGTGGAGAAGGGTGGAGGATCTTCTGAAAGTGGTAGATATTATCGTGGCCTACCGTCTTCGGAGGGAACCTTTTCCGTATCCTGTACCCATAACCTATGTAGAGAATCTTCTGATTCCCATCTCATCTTCCGATATTCGAAAACGAGTACAGGAAGGGAAAGCCTTCCGGTACCTGGTCCCGGAGCCTGTATATGAGTATATCTGTTCTCAGGGATTGTACCGCAATGACTGATTTACGGATGGAAGAAATCCTTTCTTATATAAAGACTCACCTCCCTCCTAAGAGATTTTCTCACTCCCTTGGAACCGCAGAACTGTGTAGAAATCTTGCCGATCGCTTTGGTTTAGATGCGAATAAAGCTTTCCTGGCAGGACTTCTCCATGATATTGCAAGAGAGTTTTCAGGGAAAAAGCTTAAAGAAGAGGCGAAAAGGGCAGGAATCCAGTTTACCGCCCTGGAAGAGAAAAATCCCATCCTTCTCCATGGCAAGGTAGCCGCTTTTTTAGTTCGTTCCCAATTTGGAATAGAGGATGCAGATATTCTGGAAGCAATTGCCAATCATAGCCTGGGAAAGCCGGGGCTAAATCCGTATGGGAAGATACTATTTGTAGCAGATTCTATTGAACCTTCCCGTACATTTATTGATGAACGTTTTCGAAGCCGGATTCTTAGCCTCTCACTGGACGAGATGGTTCTCTCCCTTTTAGAGGAAGAAAAAAAATACCGAAACAATCTTGCGCCTATTACACAAGCATTGTACGATGAATTGAAAGGGAAGGTTCTTGAAAAGGCACAGAAAAACCAAATTTGATACCGGGATCCTTTTTCTTGTTGTAGTTTTTCTCATCCTGTTAGGAAGCGGATTTTACATTTATCAACAGGTACGGGTGGATGCCGTTACTACGCTTCTCCAGGAAGGCAAACCGTTTACCGTACAGTTTATGATCCACGATGGGGAAGAACTAAAATTCACTGAATTATTTTTTTATAGTCCGCAGACAGGACGAGGGGCTCTGCTGGATATACCGGGACACTTAGGGACGGTGATTACAAGTCAAAAAAAAGTAGGAAGAGTGGATTCGCTGTACAAGGTTCACTCGGTTGAAGCTTTTCGAGATACAATAGAAACCATCATAGACGGAGAAATCCCTTTCTTTATCGAATTCTCCTATCAGCAGCTGGAACACTTTATCGACCTGGTGGGAGGCATAGAACTATTTATTGCCAATACGGTAGAAATTGATGCAAAAGGGAAAAAAATTCAACTTCCCGCGGGAAATCTTCATCTCGATGGAGGTAAGGCCCTCGTGTTTCTTTCGTTTCAAGATCCGGAAGAATCGGAGGTTGATCGGACTATCCGAATACAAAAGTTTCTGCAGTCCCTCTTGAAAAAAATCGGAGAAACGGCAGATTTTCTCCTGCATCCTGATGTGATTCCTTTCTTAAAGGATACAATGTATACAAATATGGAAACCCGCGGTCTGAGGGTATTTGTGGGAGAGCTGCGGAAACTGGATACGGAACGGATAGTATTCCAGCGGGTATTAGGGAATGTGCGAACGGTTGAGACCCAGGAACTGCTGTTCCCCCATTTTGAGGGGCAGTTGCTCCGTCAGACCGTAAAAAAAATGTATGAAAATCTCGCGAGTACGGATGAATTCCGTGCGGAAGATACGGGTCTTACATTGGAAATCCTAAATGGGACGAACATCGCTGGTTTAGCTCGAAGAACCCGGGAGATCTACCAGAGTTTTGGCTATGAGGTAATTTCTTATGGGAATGCAGAAACCCAGGACGTGGAAAAAACCCTCATAATTGATAGAAAGGGAAATCGGGAAGGGGCTTCCCGGGTGGCAGCCCTTATTAAATGTGAGAGGATCGTTACAGAATCTTCATCGCATGGAGGGCAGAAGAATGCAGATATTACCATTGTGATAGGAGGGGATTTTGATGGACGCTACTGCAAATAGAAACGCAGCAGTTCTAGAGGTAGCACGGTTTATCGACGAACATAAAGGCCGAAATACAGTAGTGCTGCAGGTAGAACCGCAGTGCTCTTTTGCTGATTTTTTTATTATTACAACGGTAACAAGTGAAGGACATTTACGAGGATTGTTCAACAATCTTCTTGGTTTTTTAGAAGAGAAGGGAATCGAACTTTTACGGAAGAAAAAAAATCTGGACGACGTCGGCTGGCAGCTTTTAGACTGTGGTTCCTTCGTCATCCATCTTATGACAGAAGAAAAACGCTCATTTTATGATTTAGAAAAACTCTGGTTCGAGTGTGAGAGAGTGAATTACTCTTCATCATCGAAATCATCGTAATCCATATTATCGTCTAGATCTTCCTCATCGTAATCTTCTTCATCATAGTCTTCATCCTCAAAGTCTTCTTCATCTTCTAGATCGTCTTCATTATCTTCCAACTCTTCGTCTTCGTCGTAAAAGTCCTCGTCTTCCTCGTCATAATCGTCGAAATCCTCATCTTCATCATCATGATCATACATGAACGTGATGAGATATTCTCTCTCTAATTCATCTTTTAATGGCATAGCGCTCCCCCTTACAATGACCCGTCGGTCGATTTCTTTTGAAAATCTAAGAGAAGAAGGGATATCTGTCAACTATTTAATTTACTCTGTCAAGCCTACGAAGAAGTGAAGCATACCAAAATTCCCTATAAGCGTTCTTTCCAATACACAACTGGAAGAAGGAAGAGTCATAGATATCCCTTTACCGATGAAGATTGTAGGAGGGGTTATTGTACAGCTGATTCCACAGGTTTCCAGCTTCATGATTGCTTTTCCTGCAATCTGGTTGGCAATCTCTCCGATTGTGGCACGGTGGAAAGGCCCAAAATCCAGCTCATCGAAGGAAACTCCCAATCGCATTGCCATCCCTGTTACGAGGTTATGGGCGGTGAGCATTTCAGATTGAAGAACCAGGTATCCGCGAATAGAACCGGTTATTCCCAGACTTCCGGTAAGCTCATACAAATTGTTGATGGATTGAGATTCCTCAACTCCCACAAGAGGGAGATTTATATCGTGGAAAAACTCTTCTGCAGCGTTTAAAAAATGCTCTGTATACACGATTAACCTCTCTATACTTTTTTACTAACCTATCAACTATAAGGATATCAACTTTTTGAAGAAATTCTTGAATTTTCCCGGGTAATCTTTTACAATGCGTGAAAATTAGGAGTTTTGGATGTTTTCACTCTCTACCGAAGAACGAAATGCTTTTAACCGGCTCGTAGAGATTGCCCTGGAGGAGGACCTGGGAAACCAGGGCGATATCACCTCAGAGGCAATTTTCTCCCGGGAGAAAGGAAAATATAAGCTGGTGAGTAAGGACACGGGGCTTCTGGCAGGGGCGGAGTGTTTTCAGGGTGTCTTTCAGCGAATTGATCCGAACCTTGAGGTAAATTTTGTCCTTTCCGAGGGAACGTATCTATCTCCGGGAAATGTAGTAGCCCATATTTCGGGAAGTATACAAAGCATCCTCGTTGGAGAACGAACCGCGTTGAATTTCCTTGCATTCCTCTCGGGAATTGCTACAGCAACAAATCAAATGGTTCAAACTGCCCGGGAAGCAGGAAAAGCAGTGATTCTCGATACACGTAAAACGCTTCCTGGATTTCGTCTCCTTTCTAAGTACGCAGTGCGGGTGGGGGGAGGGATGAATCATAGGATCGGTTTATATGATATGATACTAATAAAAGACAACCATATCGATGGAGCAGGATCTCTTACGCAGGCTGTAAGAAAGGTGCAGGAAAGATGGGGAAAACAGTTCCTCATCGAAGTGGAGTGCCGCTCCCTTGAAGAGGTGGCTGAGGCGGTAAAAGCTGGTGTAGATAGGATCCTGTTGGATAATATGGACGAGATAACGACCCGTAAGGCGGTAACACAAGTAGGAGGACGGATTCCTCTGGAGAGTTCAGGAGATATGACCCTGGAGCGGGTCCGTCAGTATGCTTCTACCGGAGTAGATTTTATTTCAGTAGGCAGGTTGACTCACTCTGTCCGATCCTTCAATTTTTCTCTCCAGGTGGAAGGAGATATTTTTTGAATATAGATAAGCCTATTTTTGATGTTTTAGTAATCGGTACCGGGATCAGCGGTCTTAGCTGTGCTATAGCGGCAGCGGAAAAAGGGAAAACCGTTGCTATAATCTCAAAAGAGAAAGATATTACAGAGTCTAATACCTACTATGCACAGGGTGGAATTGTTGAGAGCAGCGATGCGGATTCACCGGAGTTGCTCTATCGGGATATTCTTAGGGCAGGGGCAGGCTTAAACAATGTATCGGCTGTACGGTATGTAGCTGCAGAAGGGCCTGGATTTGTAAGGGAGTACCTTGTACAAAAAGCTAAGGTTCCGTTTACCCGAACAAATGCCGGCGAGCTGGCACGTACCCAGGAGGCGGTTCATTCTGTCCGCCGTATCCTCTATGCAGAAGATTCTACTGGTAAAGCAATTGAAACAAGCCTTTTAGCCTATGCCCGGAACGTGAAGGGGATTGAGTTTTATCCGCGCCAAATGGCGGTCGATATTATTACGAACTGTCATAACTCTTCAAATTTGCAGGAACGGTACCATCCTCTTCGAGCGGTAGGAGCCTATGTACTGGATACAGAAACGCATGTAATTTACCCGATGTTTGCTTCTTCGGTGGTTCTTGCGGCGGGAGGTGCAGGAAATTTATTTCTCCATACGGCGAATCCTCCGGGGGCCAACGGAGACGGGATTGCGATGGCGTTTCGAGCAGGCTGTGAAATCATCAATGCAGAGTATGTTCAGTTTCACCCTACGGTTCTATACCATCGGGATGTTCAAAGGTTTCTTATAACGGAAGCTCTTCGGGGAGAGGGGGCTCGCCTGCTTAACAGAAAAGGAGAGCCTTTTATGGAGCGTTACAATCCAACCCTCAAAGATCTGGCTCCCCGGGATGAAACTGCTAGAGCTATTTTCCGGGAAATGGCATTAGACGGAGGGGGATACGTATTTTTAGATGCAACAAAGGTGCAGGGGATCGATCTAAAAAAACGGTTCCCTCGAATTTTTGAAGTATGCAGTTCGGTGGGAATTGATATACGGAAGGAACCGATACCGGTGGTACCGGCTGCACACTATTTTTGCGGAGGTATCAAGGTAGACCTGGATGGAAAAACTAATCTATCGGGCCTGTATGCCGTGGGAGAGAATGCCTGTAATGGGATCCATGGCGCCAATAGGCTGGCTTCTGTATCCCTTCTCGAATCGTTAACGTTTGGAATCCGGTGTGGTCGTCATATAGCCGACCGGATGAAACGTATAAACGAAAAAACTCTCCGATGGATACCGGACTGGAAATCCCCCGATATTCAGGAGGAGTTTGATCCTATTCTCATATCAAACGATCTGTTCAGCATCCGGAGTTTAATGTGGAATTATGTGGGGATTGTTCGTACTAAAAAGCGATTAGTTCGTGCTTTTTCAGATTTAAACTATCTGAATCATCGGATTGAACAGTTCTATAAAGAGGCGCGGGTAACCCGGGAGTTATTAGAGCTTCGGAATGCCGTACTCGCTGCTTTACTGATAACCCGTGCGGCCTTACGAAACGAACAGTCTCTGGGATGCCACTATCGGGAGTCTTAAAAACAACCAGAGAGTTTGACAGAGTCTTTAAAATTTGTATAATGAGCCCGGCTATGGTAGGGAGGGTGCGTATTCAGGCTCCCGCAAAGGTCAATTTGCACCTCGAAGTGTTTCCCCCGCGGGAGGATGGGTACCACCCTATTTACTCGATATTCCAGTCCGTTTCATGGTTCGATGAGCTGGAAATCTGTTCTTTGAAAGAAGATAAAACGTGTATCATTGAGGGAGAGTTTCCCTTTCCCCCGGAAAATAATTTAATCTGGAAGGCAGTAAAGGTGTTTTTATCCTGTATCGGGAAAGAAACGGGTCTGCGTATCCGGATAAAAAAAGAGATACCCATGGGTGCCGGCTTAGGCGGAGGATCTTCGAATGCTGCTTCAACGCTTGTGGCATTAAATCATCTCTTTAATTTACCCTTTACAGATGAAGAATTAGCTTTGATGGGAGAGAAAATCGGAAGTGATGTTCCGTTTTTCTGTAGAGCTGCCACGGCGCTTGTAGCCGGTCGAGGGGAGAAAGTAACCCCTGTCTCGGGAAGAGCTGATTATGGGATACTGATCGTTGTGCCTCCGTTTCAAGTCTCTACCCGGGAGGCGTATGGATGGATTGACGAAGAAAAAGGATGGACCGAAGGTTCTATCTCTTCAGATAAAGATAGGGGAGGACAATTTTTGCTTCCCTCGGTACGGGAATGGAATTTTTCCAATGCTTTTGAGTCTGTCTTACTAAAAAGGCATCCTGAGTACCGTGAAATCCGTCAGCTCTTTTATAAAGAAGGGGCAGTTTTCTGCTCTGTGTCTGGAAGCGGATCCAGTATGTTTGGCGTATACGAGGATCCAGAGAAGGGAAAAAAAGCCGTAGAACGTCTTTTACAATACTTTTCCACGGCTAAATTTACCTTTCCTCTTGATAGAAGGCCGATCCCCATATTAGAATAGTTTTGCAGCGATAGTTCTAAAAAAGGAGACCTTCAATGCAGATTACAGACATACGGATCAGAAAGGTAACAACGGAAGGTAAATTGAAGGCGTATGTGACCGTAACCTTCGACAACTGCTTTGTTGTGCATAATGTGAAGGTGATCGAGGGTAAAACGGGTGTCTTCATCGCCATGCCTAGTCGCAAGACAAAAACGGGGGAATACAAAGATGTAGCTCATCCAATTAACTCCGAATTCCGGAACTTGTTGCAGAAGAGAATCCTCGCTGCATATTCGGAGATGGGAGAGACTGTAGAAACTACGGAAATTGAACCAGAAGATAAATGACCTTTGGTTTCCAGACATATTCCATGGGACGTCGGCAAGCGGTTAAGCCTCCGGGTTTTGATCCCGGCATGCGTAGGTTCGAATCCTACCGTCCCAGAGAACATTAAGTAAGGAATTGCACAATAGTAAGGAGAGAACAGTGGAAAGTATAGTTTTTAATGCGACAGAGCGAAAAGAGTTAAAGAAGAGCGCTACCCGGCGCCTTCGAAAACAGGGCAAGATACCGGGAATAGTGTATGGGTTTATGGGCTCGTTGCCGGTTGCAGTAGATTCGCATGATTTTCATTCAAAATTTCATACCATTTCAGAAAACAACATCATTACCCTTAAGATCGGTGACAGGAGTTACGACGTACTGGTAAAGGATTATCAATCCAATATCCTAAAAGGAACGATCGAGCACCTGGATTTTTATGCTATTCAGAGTGATAAAACGGTACGTACCAGGATTCCGATTCACTTTATCGGTTCATCAAAGGGAGTTCGAGAAGGAGGTATTCTCGAAGTACAGTTACACGAACTAGAGGTAGAATGTCTTCCGAGGGATATTCAGTCGGAGATACCTGTGGATATCACTCAGCTGGACATCGGTCATGCCCTTCACGTAAAGGATATTCAGCTTCCTCCTGGTATTAAAGTTCTTGTTCCTGCTGATCAGGTTGTTGCTTCCGTTGTGCATGCTCGGGCAGAAGCTGCAGTGGCTGCTCCTGCTGAAGCGGAAGTTGCGGAGGGAACCACGGAAGGCTCTACGGCAGAACCCGGTAAAGCTGCAGATGCTAAAGCTGCTTCGGAAAAAAAGTAGGAGTTCCATCTGGATCTGTTGGTTCTGGGATTGGGTAATCCCGGGGCACGGTACCGCTTAACACGGCATAATGCTGGTTTTTGGGTAGTAGACTATCTAAGTGAAGCCTTGCAAATTCCGGTAAAGAGGACTTTTCTTAAGCCGTACCAACTAGGGATGAAACGGGTAAATGGACCTTTATTGGCTCTTGCCAAACCCCTGACCTATATGAACAGATCCGGCCAGGTGATTGAACCCCTATTAAAAAAAACTGCATTTCCTCTATCTTCGTTGCTGGTAGTGTGCGATACGCTGGACCTTCCTCCAGGGATTATTCGGCTTCGCCGTAGAGGTTCTTCTGCAGGTCACAATGGGTTAAAATCCATCATTGCGGCTCTGCAAACAGAAGAATTTATGAGGTTGTATATCGGCATCGGACGACCACCGACTTCGGGTGGATCCGTTGTTGAGCATGTTCTCGGTGAGCCGACGGATATAGAACAGTCTCTTTTAAAAGAGGCGATAGAACGATCGGGACAGGCTATCTTGAGGATCCTAGATCAAGGACCCGAAGCGGTGATGAATGAAATCAATCGGAAGTGAACATCCTCTTCTCAGGAAATTACGAGGATATTTCCAGGTTTTTCCCGTACCTCCAGATTCAAAACTCCTGGTAGCCGTTTCAGGAGGGAGTGATAGTACTGCTTTGGCTGTAGGGTTGTGTGAAATTGCCCCTGAACTTTCTTTACAGATTGTTCTTGCATATTTTAACCATCGTCTACGCTCGGAACAGGAAGGAAAGGAAGAAGTGGCGTTTCTTCGGGAACTATCGACCCGGCTGGGAATTCTGCTAATTACCGGTGAAGCGGGGGAAGGAGAACTGTACAGGCAATCGGAAACAGAAAAACGAAGCCTTGAGGACATTGCCAGGGAGCATCGATATCAATTCCTCTATAGAACCGCCCGCGAAGAGGGAGTGGATTATATCTGCACAGCCCATACTGCTACGGATAGTGTAGAAACTCAGATTATTCGTTTCTTTCAAGGCTCTTCTCCGGCAGGGCTCAGGGGGATTCGTCCCATGAGCGGGAAATTATTGCGTCCGTTAATTCAGGTGAATAGATCCGAGGTAAAAGACTTTCTCCAAATCCGAAAAATCATTCCTAGGGAGGACCGAACCAACAGAGATGTGCGGTTTCTGCGAAATGGGGTACGACATCGACTCCTTCCAGTGCTGGAGGGTGTGTTTCCCGGTTTCCCTACCGCTCTGTACAGATTGGGAGAAAAGATGGACTGGGTTCATGCGTTCCTGGAGGAAGAGACACGGGTTCGAAATCCCTGGAAACGGAATCCTACAGGATGGGAGTGTCGTAGAGAGGAGTTCTTTGCCTTGCCTCCTATTCTCAGGCTGTATTCGATGTACAACCTTTACGATTGTTCCGGGCAGGGGAATGAACACCGTTTTCCATTTGGATTCCTCTATCCCCTTTTACAAAAGATCCCTCCCAGCGGGTGGACGGGTGTCTGGGAACAAGGAGGTATCCATCTATCGTTCAAGGAAGACCACATATACTGGGAAAGCAATATTGTCCAGAAGAAGAAAAAAGGATATCTTTACATTTTAGAAGGGGATATGGATTTTTCCATTCCAGGAGGCTTAAGATTGCAGGTTAGACGAGAGAAACAGGGAAGTAAGGTAGAAGGGGAAGAAGTGTTTACTATTTCCGGATATAGAACCTTGATGCTTCGATCCAGACGTCCAGGAGATTGTATTCGTACAGCTCAGGGAAGAAAATCGGTAAAGAAGCTTCTATCGGAACTAAAAATTCCCTCTGAAGTCCGTGAGCTGGTTCCTGTTTTGCAAGGAGAGGACGAAACTATTGCCGTCTTAGCAGGGCCGTTTGGGGGTAAAACTGTACAGGGCATTCCCTCTTGCCATGGGAAAGAACCCATAACCCTTTCTATACAAATATCCAAGATACCAACAAGTGGAGAGGTTTGTGAATAATCAGAATAATTCCAAGGAACCCCGGAATCAACCGCCGGTGCGATTTAATTTTAACAATAATCGATTTGCTCTCATGTTTTTAATGGTGCTGATGAGCCTTTTTATTCTATTCTTCTTCTTTAGCGATAAAACCGTCAGTACTGAAATCCCTTACTCGGTGTTCCTAAATTATGTGGAACAGGGAGAAGTTGAATCGGTTAAGATCATTGATCAGATGGAAATCCAGGGTACCCTGAAGGGACGAGGGGGAGAATCAACCCTTTTCAAGACTGCCATACCCTATTTTGACAATGAGCTAATTCCCCTTTTAAGGCAGAAGGGGGTTCGTGTATCCGGTGGGCAGAAGAGTGTTTCTCCGTTCCGGGTACTTTTAGAGCTCATGCCCTGGTTTGTCGGTTTTTTCTTTATCTGGTTTATGTTTCGCCAGATTCAGGGGGGGGGGAACAAAGCATTTTCGTTCGGCAAGAGCCGGGCTAAGCTGTATATCGACGACGGGAAAAAAGTAACCTTTGCCGATGTGGCGGGGCAGAAAGAGGCCAAGTACGAATTGCAGGAAGTGGTCGAATTCTTGAAGAACCCGGGTAAATATACAAAGATGGGTGCAAAGATTCCCAAAGGCGTTTTGCTGGTAGGGATGCCAGGAACAGGAAAAACATTACTGGCCAAGGCCTGTGCCGGAGAAGCCAATGTCGCTTTCTTTCATATGTCCGGTTCAGATTTTGTGGAAATGTTCGTCGGAGTAGGCGCCAGCAGAGTCCGTGACCTGTTTGAGCAAGGGAGGAGGCATGCCCCTTGTATTTTATTCATCGATGAGTTGGATGCGGTAGGAAGGACCCGTGGAGCCGGCTATGGAGGCGGACATGATGAACGGGAACAGACTTTGAATCAGATGCTGGTCGAGATGGATGGGTTCGATACAAAGGACGGAGTTATTATTCTTG
>JAGODW010000006.1 GCA_017998025.1 Spirochaetales bacterium | reverse complement strand
CCTTCCTGAAATAAAAACACAGTACCTGGGAACTGGAGTGGAGATACGGAGTATGGAAAATCGGCTTTTTCTCTCATTCGGAGTAGAATGGTGGAGGCGTACCCATGCACCGATTCTTTTATCCTATGATTCCATCCTGGAAGGATATCCTCTTAAGGAAGAGAAACTAACTTCCTACAAACTGCAAGCAGAAGGAGTATATGAAATTACAGAAGAGGTTCAAGCAAAGGCCCAGTGGGCATCCATTCTAGAAGACCGGATGTTACGGGAACAGAGACATACGCTTGATCTATTGCTACAGGTAAAACCGGAACATAAGCCCCTGGGGGGAAGCATCTCCGGATCCTGGACCACGGCAAAGGGGAATTCTCTCCCGGCCCTTGGATTGGAAGGGTACTACCGGCCCCTGGAAAACCTGGAGATTGCCCTTGCTCTGGAAGATGTTCTTTCCCCCCTTATGGAAGATGGGCGTACCTCGGTATCTCCCTTTATCAGCCCGGGATTCAGGGCTTTATTAAAAGCAACGGTTACGTTCTAAGTTCAGGAGGAAGCAATGGAAGTATTGATACAGAAAGGTGGGGTTATCCTTATCCTTATCATAGGGTTAGCCTTTATCGCTACCGTAATTATCATTGAACGGCTTTTATACTTTAGAAAAATCAGAATCGACGAAGATACCATTCTTTTCCGGCTAAAATCTACGCTGGAAAAAGGGCACTTTGACGAAGCCATCAGCATCTGCGAAGCAAATCCGTCTCCTATTACAAACCTTATGAAGGTGGGACTCGAGTATCGGGAACATTCAGAGGAGCGGATCAAAGATGCTATTGTAAGTACTGCCAATATGGAGATTCCTAAGCTTGAACGGTTCCTTTCTGCCCTGGGTACGATAGCGAATATCGCTACCCTATTAGGGTTGCTGGGTACGGTAACGGGAAACATCCGGGCTTTTGGAGTACTGGGTAACATGGGGTCAGTAGGAGATCCGAGCCTTCTTGCAAAAGGAATCGCGGAGGCATTGATCACAACCGCTGCAGGTTTGATCGTTTCGATTCCGACCATTGTGTTCTATAATTACCTTGTAAACCGGGTAAATCATACGATCATCCGATTGGAAAACCGGGTTACAGAGCTGGTTCTAATTCTGGTAAAAACAGGAGTGCGGGAACCTTCCCGGGAGGGATAGTATGGAGTTTTCACGACGATTAAAGCCAGCAGTCAATCTGGATATGGTTCCTATGATTGATGTAGTGTTCCAGTTAGTTCTTTTTTTCCTTGTGAGTACAACCTTTATCATAACTCCGGGAATCAATCTAAATTTGCCTCAATCAGAAACCGCAGAGCCTGTTTTAGTTTCAAAGCTGGTAGTTTCCGTGGTTTCCGATGAAGAAATCTACGTAAACAAGGTGAGATACACGCTGAAAGACCTCGAAGCCCCCTTTGCAGCCATGAGCAAAGAACAGAAAGACAAAGTTTCTTCTATTGTGATAGAAGGGGATCAAGGGGTTCCCTATGGTACCCTGATTGCAGTCCTGGATATCCTCAGGCGAGAGGGATTCCGCGGCATCGGATTACGAACCCTGGAAAAGAGGGAAATGAGATGATCATGCAGTATAGGGACAGGGATCGCCTTCTCCTGAGCGTTTTTCTGGCCACGATCCTTTTTGTTTTACTGTTCCTATGCCTTTACTATCTACCCTGGGCCGATCTTCTAAACCCCTTTCCCGAATCTACTCCGCTTCTTGTTTTTGAAATAGAGACTGATGCGCTGAAAGGAGAACCGACAGAACTCTTGCAGGTTCCGGAAGCCCCTGTAATTTCTCCCCCTGCTACAACCCCTATAGAAGAGCCGAGACCAGCGGTGTCTACGACATCCAGCACAGAGAGAGGTTCTCAATCCCAGGAAAGACCTACCCCTTCCTCTGAGCAGATTCACCCTTCTTTAGAGCGTTCCCCCTATCTATCGAATATGCCGCAGGAGACTCCTCCACCGATTCCCCGGCGTATAGAACCGTTTACTCCTTCCTCGGGGCCTGACCCCCGGGCTGCGGAGATGGAGTTTCTCCGGTCCGAAAAGGCCCGGCTCGAATCCTGGTTAAAAGAAAATACAGACTCCTCTACTGTTCCTTCCGCCACGGTTCCGGTAGAAGAAAAGAAGGGAGAAGTCGCTTCTCCAGGCCCTATCGATCCTAATGTACAGCGAATAACAGAAGAACTTGCTGCAGTTTCCCGACGATTGGAACAGCTGTCCGCAGCTTCACCGGAAACGAATAAATCTCCCAGTGCTAGAGAAACGAGTGCTACTCCTTCTCACCCGATCTATGACGCAGAGGGGAAGGAGGTAGGAAGGGGAGAATTAAAAGGTCGGGTTCCACTAACCGAATTGAAGATAGGGAAAATTGTGCCAGAGGATTTTGAAGGATTTCCTCTACAGGATGTAGATCTTCGGGCCGAGTTCATCATCAATGAATCAGGTTTAATTGAACCAGGAAGCTTGAAAATTTCCGGAGATACAAGGTATACTAGGGTGGTAGAAAAAGTTCGTTCAGCCCTTGCAGTCTGGCGTTTTGATTCCAGGCGTGGTGTACGTACACTGGGTGTTTTAACATTTACGATAAAAGTCAGAGGGATGTAAGGGGAATGAGGGGGAATGAAACTACAAGTTGTGGCTTTCGATGTGGATGGTACCCTCTACCCGAATGGGATTATGTACCTGCGTTCTCTCCCCTTTGGACTTATTCATTTCCGAGAACTGATAGCTTTTGCCCGGGTACGGAAGGTTATCCGAAATATCAAGCCGATGGACAACTTTTTTAGGCGCCAGGCCGAATTGTTCGCTTATAAATTGAATCTTTCCATCGAAGAAGCTGAAGAGCGTATTCAAACTGTGTTCTATACAGAATGGGAAGCGGTTGTTCGTTCGATTAAACCCTATCCGTATGTTCGGGAGACACTGGTTCAATTAAAAGAAGCGGGCTATAAGCTGGCAGTTCTCTCCGATTTTCCAATAGGGAACAAGTTAAAGTATCTTGGATTAGACTCCTTTTGGGATGCAGAGTATTCCTGTGAGGAGATCGGATATTTAAAACCGAATCCAGAACCGTTCCATCAATTAGCAGCACATTTTTCAGTACAGCCTCACGAGATACTCTATGTGGGAAACAATTATCGGTACGATATTGAAGGAGCAAAAAGAGTGGGATTTCGTACTGCGTACCTGCATAAGTTTCCCGTACGATGTCCTGCAGCAGATTTTCGATTTTCAGATTATCGAGATTTCATAAAGTGGACCGAGATGGTACAATAAGAGAGCACTGGGGGGGGATCGGATATGGTATTTACAGTAGGGAACCTTCTTGTCATTGGAATTGTCTTGGTCATTCTTGCCATTTTTCGTCAACTGGATCGGAATAGCAAAACTCTGGATAAGGTACGAAGGTACGCAGATAGGGCAAAGGAAGAGCTGGATAAAGTCGTCCTGGAGCGAGTGCAGAATCTGAAAGACCTTGCCATAGAAATGGATGTGCATCAAAAGGCAGGAAAAGAGATTCTTAAACGGATTCAATCGATCGAAGAAGGGTTGGAGGACAAATTTGCTGCTACCGATACTATTGCAGCCCGGATTAAAGAGTACGACCGGGTACTGACGGATCTGGTAGAAATGACCCGGAGGGCAGAAGAAAATATTCAAAGAATCAAAGAAGAATCTGTCTTTGTTGATGAAGTGGGGAAGAAAATTAAGGTTTTAACAGGCAAGGTGGAAACGCAGGAAGCCCGTATCCCGGAATTAGTCCATCGTTTCGAAGAAATAAATGGAGCTGCCTTAGAGGCGGTAAAGGGAAAGGTACTGGAAGCAACAGCCAATTCTGTTCAGGAATTGGAAACCCGCATTGCAGAAGCGATGCAGAGATCGAACGATCTCGTTGTATTTCTCCAATCAGCAGAAAGAAAAATCAAAGAAGAGACAACATTGATGGAAACCTCCTTCCACAAATCGGCAGAGAACCTTGTTCTGGAAACATCCCGAAAACTTTCCGAAATGGAAACCATGTACAATGAACGGCTAGGAGAAGTTGCACGGAAGGGAGAGCTTATGGAAACTAAAGCTCTTCAGAAATTGAAAGAACATGTGGAAGAAAAATTGAAATCCACCTACAGGGAACTTGCATTACAGATAGAAGCAGAAAAGAACGATCTAAAGACCAAAATGGATGAGCTGGAAAAAATCGTATATCAGATTGAACAGGATACGACGGATAAACTGGCTCAATTACGAGAAAACAATGAAAGTTCTCTTGCTTCCCTGCAAGAAGAACTAGGCAGTGAGATTGCTCAGAAAACTGAATCTTTACGAACAGACCTCGAACGACAAACAGCGGAAACTGAAAAGGCGTTTCTTTCTGTCCGTGAGAATCTGGAAAAACAATGGGCCCAGGTTGAAGAAAAAACCTTACAACGAAGGCAAAACCTTGATACCTTCCTGCAAGAGATGGAGAAACAGATGGATACTCTTTCGACAGAACTTGCCGAGCGTATGAAGGAAACAGAATCGAAATTTCACGAAGAGCTGGCTTCTTTTAAGGCAGAGGCAGACCGGCTTTCTCAGGAATTGCATACCCTTTATGAAGGGATCGGGAAAAACCTCGAAAATACCAAAGCAGGTTTGAACAATGAGGTGCGTACCTTTGAATCTTTTATAAAGAAAACCTTTCAAGAGCAGGAGGAAAAGGTATTACGGCTGGGAGAAGACCTGCAGGGGAAGGTTTTGCACAATCTGGAATCCCGGTTGCAGGAACAAGAGAAAGATTTCTCTTACCGCTTTGCCCGAATCGAAGAAGTATCCTCAGAAATCGACAACCTAGAAAACAACCTCCGGAATTTTATGGAGCGAACCCGGGTACGTCTGCAGGAAGATTTTAACAACTTCGGAAAGCAGCTTCATGACCAACGGTTAGCAGATCAGGAAGAAGTATCGAAAGGCATTGCAGAATTGCGAAATACGATGGCGGAACTGGAAAAAGGATTGGCAGAATTAAAGACACAGGCTTACGAGAATGTTTCTGAAAAACTAAAAGTGTTTGAGGATGAGTTCTTTAAGGACTTGCGAAACCGGGACCAGCTTATGCAGTCCAAGTTTATTGAGTGGCAGAATAAGGTAGACAGCACTCTAGACACACTGACAACGGAACAGGTAGAGGAGAGAAAGAAAATCGAGGAACGGTATAAAGAAGAACTTTCTGAAGTCCTCCGGGATTTCCAGGGAAGATTCTTCCTTCAGATAGAAAACTTAAATACGGAAATGGAAGCTTTCCGCAAGCAATCTGATTACAGAATGCAGGAACTGGATAAAGTGCTCCAGAACTATCGGGAGGAACTGATCCGGGGGATTGAAGAAAGCAAAAATGTTTCGATGAGTACGTTCTCCGAAGAATTCGGTCGGTATCAGAAGCTTCTAAAGGAAGAGATAGACCGGTTCCAGAAAGAGTATGATGTTCGACTCAAATCAGTATTGGAAACTTTTGAAACGCAGAAGAGAGAATTGGACAGCATGTTAGAGAATCTTCGATCAGACGTTACCCTCTGGCAGGCTAAGGTTCTGCAGGAGCTAAAAACCGGAGAAGCGGAAGTAACGAACCAGTTTGCAGGGTTCAAAGTTCAGGTTTCTAACACAATTGGAACTTTACGGGAGGAATATACAGGATTCCAGGAAGAGTATCAGGAGCGGACAAAACAACTGGAGATGGAAGCAGAACAGCGAGTTCGTGAATTCCGGGTTAATGTGAAAGAGACCCAGGAACGGTTTGAAGCCCTTCACCAGAAGCTGTACGGTAAATTAGAGGAAAGCACCAAGCTGCTCAGTCTCAATTTAGGAGAGATAGAAAAGAAACAGCGAGCCTTTGTGGAACAGACAAAGATTTTTGAGAGGGCGGATTCCTTGAAACAAACGCTACAAGAGCAGATTGAAGGGATGAAGGCAGACCTATTTAAGATAGAAGCGGATCGAAAGGAACTGAAAGAAACCGAAGCATTGTTCCTCCGAATCAAGAAACTGGGAGAAGAAGCTACGGAGAAACTCTCACGGTTCACCGGAGAGAAACGCAGGATCGATTCTATAGAGGAAGATTTTAAGCGACTTATGGCGATGTCCGAGGGAATTGAGGTAAAACTACGGCAGGTTGCCACGTCGGAGGATGGAATCCAATCGATTCAAGCGAATTTGCGGAGTCTCCAGACTCTTCAGCATGACGTGGAGGCACGGTTTGAACGGTTGGAAAAGAAGAAAAAATTCCTCGATATTACTCTGGAGGGAGTCGATAAGAGTTTTCAGAGCCTCCAGGAGATTGAGCAAAAGATCAACTCGTTAGAGAAAGAAATAAAGGATCTTCCCGAAGCTGTAGAAGATCTTGGGAATCAATTGCGGACCCTATCGCAGGGAAAGGAAGAGGCGGAGGAAGCCATAGCAAAAATCGCCCGGATAGAGGGATTGATGCAAAATCTGGAAGAGCGGGCTGCAAGCTTGTTGAAATCACGAGAATGGCTCGCCAAAACGGAAACGCGGCTTCAAGAATTAAGCAGGGAAGCCCAAGAGCAGGTAAAACTTCTTGGATCGCTTCTTAAAGAAGGCGCAAAGGGGACTCCCCGGGGTGATCGAGGGGCCCCGACGATGAGTGCCCGGGAAACTGTTACAAAATTGGCCCATCAGGGATGGACAGTAGAACAGATCGCGACAGCAACAAAGCTCAGCCGAGGAGAGGTAGAGTTGATCTTGGAGCTTTCAGGAAAATCTTGACGTCTCCTGTTCTGGTTAGTATTTTTTAACTGAAATCAAACAACCAGCTGAGGAAAATCATGTCGGACAATTTCAAAGAAAGGAAAGAGTATTTAGACAAGGAATATTTGAACAAGGAGGAAGAACACATTCAAGAGAGGGAAAAAGAAATCCCGGAAGAGAAAGATTCTACAGTAGAAAATATAACGGTATCCAACGATACCACGGCGGGGGAAGATTTGCAAACTAAGCTAGATGCAGCAGAAAAGCGAATCCGGGAATTGGAAGAAGAAAACGCTCTTTTAAAAGACCAATACTTACGGAAAGTTGCGGATTTCGACAATTACCGGAAGCGAATGGCAAAAGAGAAGCAAGAAACGATTCTTTTTGCAAATAAGCAGTTACTCCTGGACCTGATCCATGTGCTGGATGATCTTGAGCGGGCTATTAAGTCCGCGGAGAGCTCAAAGAATTTCGATGCCTTTCATGAAGGCATTTTGATGATAGAAAAGAGACTCTCCGAATTATTGGAACAAAAATGGGGGCTGAAAAGGCTTGAGTCGGTAGGGGAAACTTTTGATCCCAGTAAACACGAGGCGCTTTCAACAGAAGAGCGGTCCGATCATGAGGTTCCAATGGTGCTGGAGGATTATCAAAAAGGGTACAGCCTCCATGATAAAATTATACGAACTGCAAAAGTAAAGGTATCCTTACCAAAGGGGAAAGATACCTCTAATATAAATAACGAACAGAATACTATGGCGGGTACATAACCGCTGTTTCTGAATAAGAGAGGAGCATGAACTATGGGAAGAATAATCGGAATTGATCTAGGAACCACAAATTCGTGTGTTGCTGTAATGGAGAATGGAGAACCAGTCGTAATTCCAAATGCGGAAGGACAACGGACCACGCCTTCCATTGTAGCGTTCACCACAAAGGGAGAGAGGCTTGTAGGCCAAATAGCAAAAAACCAGATGATTACCAATCCGGAGAACACTATCTACTCAATCAAGAGGTTTATGGGTAGACGGTACAGTGAAGTCTCAGAAGAAATCCGGATGGTCCCGTACAAGGTTGTAGAGGATTCTACAGGAATGGCCCGGATAGAGATTATGGGGAAACAGTACTCTCCTCCGGAAATTTCTGCTGCAATTCTCCAGAAAATGAGAGAAACCGCAGAAAACTATTTAGGAGAAAAAATTACAGAGGCGGTTATTACCGTTCCTGCATATTTTAACGATTCTCAACGACAGGCTACAAAGGATGCGGGAAGAATCGCGGGTCTCGAAGTGAAGCGGATTGTTAACGAACCAACCGCTGCTGCACTTGCGTATGGGTTTGAAAAGAGCAAAAAAGAAGAAAAGATTGCTGTGTATGATTTGGGGGGAGGAACCTTCGATATCTCTATACTGGAATTGGGGGATGGGGTTTTTGAAGTAAAATCCACCAACGGCGATACTCATCTGGGAGGGGATAACTTTGATCAGCGAATCATGGACTGGCTGATTGATAACTTTAAGCGAGATTATGGAATTGATCTATCCAAGGATCGTATGGCGATCCAGCGATTGAAAGAGGCCGCAGAAAAGGCCAAGATGGAACTCTCTACGACCCACAGTACGGAGATCAACCTCCCCTTTATTACTGCGGATGCATCGGGTCCGAAGCATCTTTTGTATACATTGACGCGGGCAAAACTAGAACAATTAATCGGAGATTTAATAGAAAGAACCCGGAAACCTGTGGAACAGGCGTTAAAAGATGCAGGACTTTCCGCCAAAGATATCGACGAGGTGATTCTCGTGGGAGGTTCTACAAGGATTCCTGCGGTTCAAACCCTCGTGCGGGAGATGTTCGGTAAAGAACCTCACAAAGGGGTGAACCCCGATGAAGTAGTTGCCGTGGGGGCAGCGATTCAGGGGGGTATCCTGGGAGGAGAGGTAAAGGATGTACTGCTTCTGGATGTAACACCCCTTTCCCTGGGTATCGAAACATTAGGAGGCGTTTTTACCAAGCTGATCGAACGGAATACGACGATTCCTACCAAGAAGACGCAAATCTTCTCTACGGCTGCAGATAATCAGACTGCAGTGTCGATCCACGTACTTCAGGGAGAAAGGGAAATGGCCAGCATGAACCGTACCCTGGGGCGGTTCGATCTGGTAGGCATTCCTCCGGCACCCCGGGGAGTTCCTCAGATTGAGGTCACTTTCGATATTGACGCTAACGGTATCCTCCATGTTTCCGCTAAGGATCTGGGAACGGGAAAGGAGCAAAAGATTCGGATCGAATCCTCCTCGGGGTTAAAAGAAGACGAAATACAGCGAATGGTACGAGAAGCGGAGGAACATGCAGAAGAAGACAGAAAGTTGAAAGAGGCGGTAGAGGCGCGGAACGATGCAGACAATTTAATCTACAGTACTGAAAAAAGTCTGAAAGAATTCGGCGACAAAGTCTCTGGAGAAGATCGGAAAAGAATTGAGGATGCTATTGCTGGTTTGCGCTCTGTTATGGATAGCAATGACGCTGCTCGCATACGGGAAAAAACCGAGGCGTTGAAACAGGCGGCATTCCGATTATCGGAAGAGGTTTATAAACAGGCTCAGCAACGGGATACGGGCAGTTCTGGTTCCGCACAGGGAGAGGGAACAAGCGGTACGAGATCAACGGGTTCCTCAAAATCCAATGTAGAGGATGTAGATTACGAAGTTGTAGACGACGATAAGAAATAATCTAAGAAATTAGGTGTGGCAGCTTGGCTAAACGAGATTATTATGAGGTCCTCGGGGTTTCCCGAGGAGCCTCTCTGGATGAAATAAAAAAAGCGTATCGTAAACTCGCCGTTCAATATCATCCCGACAAAAACCCCGGGAATAAAGAAGCGGAAGAGAAATTCAAAGAGGCAACGGAAGCGTACGAGGTTCTTTCGGACCCTAAGAAGAGAGAAACGTACGACCAGTTCGGTTTTGCAGGGTTAGAAGGAATGGGTGGAGCCGGCGGGACAGCGCATGATTACTCTACGGTGTTCCGTGACTTTGAAGATATATTCGGAGATTTTTCCGGAATCTTCGACAATTTCTTCGGTGGGGGAGGAACTCGACGCAAAACAGCAAGCGGACGGACTTCTGTTCAGAGAGGCGCAGATCTCCGGTACGATCTGGAAATCGATTTTAAGGATGCAGTTCATGGGACAAAAACGGAAATTGCCTATTATAAGAACGCATCCTGTGGGATTTGTTCCGGAACCGGAGTAGAGGCAGGAGGAGGCCGGAAAACCTGTCCCACCTGCGGAGGTACCGGACAAGTCCGGCGCAGCTCTGGATTTTTCTCCATTGCTTCCAGTTGTCCCCATTGTAATGGTGAAGGGTACGTCATCGATCGTCCTTGCAAGAACTGTGGGGGTACAGGGCTTGTAAAAAAGCAGCAGAAAATCAAAGTTACTATTCCTCCCGGCATTGAAGATGGTAAGAGGATCACCATCCCCGGTCAGGGTGATGCAGGTCCGAATGGAGGCCCCAGCGGAGATCTGTACGTAATTATTCATATTCGGCCCCATGAATACTTTGAAAGGGAAGGAAACGATGTATACTGCGCTATTCCTATCAGTTTTGCTCAAGCTGCGCTTGGGGCCGAACTTACAATACGGAATCTAGAAGACAAGAAAATTCGTCTGGTGATACCGCCAGGTACCCAGAATGGGAAAATACTGCGGCTAAAGGGGGAAGGATTCCCTTACCCCAATCAGCCGAATCGAAAAGGAGATATGTACATCAGGGTAATGGTTCAAGTACCTACCCGATTATCCAATCGGTCGAAAGCCCTATTAAAAGAGCTCTCTGAAATAGAAGGGGAAAATACGGAACCCCATCCTATCCCCTTATCAGAATTTCGGAGTTCGTAGACCGTGATAGAACGTATACTTTTTGTTGTCGTTTGGATTTTTTTTAGTACTCCTTTTCTACGGGCCGCTTCACCTGAAGTGGATGTAAAGTTGATCCGGGTGGAACTACAAGCATCTCTTGATGGCTATAAAACAACCCAAATAGATTTAGATCGAAATAATGATGGGAAAACGGATCATATCTTACTCCTGGATGAGAAAGGTCAAAAACTTTTCGAGGAGCTGGATTATAATTTCGATCTGCAGATGGATGATTTCTGTTTGTATGAAAAGGGAGTTCTGGTTAAAGAACTGATCGATACAAATTTTGATGGAAAAATAGATATGTGGGTATATATACAGAACGGTGTGTACATTGAACGGTATGAACGGGATACTGATTTTAATGGTATAATAGATAAAGTAAAACAGTTCGGTCAAAAAAAATAACCGTGTCTAAATTCATTGTGGGCTTTCATGCTATTGAAGCTTTTCTTACCCGGGGAATACCGGAAATGGTGCTTTTTTTAAACCGGAAGAACAGCCGCACGCTATCCCTTGAAAAATTAGCTTTAAGTCGCAAAGTAGAGGTCCGCTGGGTCCAGGGGCCCTTTCCCTTTTCCTTCCCCGGAGTTGAGGACTCCCGGGGAGCAGTTTTAAGAATGCCCCAACCGATAAAATCAGAAGTATCTTTGGAACAAATCGTTGAAACCAGCGGGGACAATTCCTGTTTACTTATGTTGGATGGAATTACAGATGTTCATAATCTGGGGGCTATAGTAAGATCCGCTGATCTGTTCGCTGTAGATGGGATAATTTTACCCAAACGTAGATCGGCAAAGGATTCTAAAGTAGTAGCCCAAATTTCTGCAGGGGCGAGTGCCTACGTACCTATCCTGGAAACTCCCAATTTAGTACGGGAAATATCTTTTTTAAAAAATGCGGGATATTGGATCTACGGGGCAGACATGGGAGGAACCTCTGTTACCCAGATGAACCTTTCTGGACGGATCGTCCTGGTGCTGGGAAGCGAAGGGAAAGGGTTGAGCAGATTGGTACGGGAGTCCTGTGATGCTCTGGTACGGATTCCTATGAGGGGACATGTCGGTTCCTTCAACGCTTCAGTAGCAGCTGGGATCCTTCTCTTTGAGATTCGCCGTCAACAGGATATATATAATAGGGATTTTTGAAAATCGCCTGGATGAAAAACACTGGTTTTGGAAGAGGCTCAAATAAGATCGGGAAGCAGTTTCCCGATATCCTTCCGATACCAGGCTCCGTTGAACCGAATCGAGGGAACGGCTGCATAGGCCCGGGCGGATGCTTCAAAAATATCTTTTCCTAAACCCACTACGGTAAAGCATCTTCCCCCGTTTGTCCGCAAAGTTCCTGTGGAATCCCGGGACGTAGCAGCATGAAAAATTAAAGAGTTCGATTCAGACTCTGAAGGGTCGATTTTTACCTCCCATCCTTTCTGATACGTTCCAGGATAGCCTTTGGCTGCAATCACGACTCCTACAGCAGACTTGCCGGAATAAGAGAAGGGGAATTTATCTAGAGCCCCTGTAGTAATAGCTTCTGCGAGATTCCCCATATCGTTTTGAATGAGGGGAAGTAATACCTGGGTTTCCGGATCTCCCAATCGAACGTTATACTCCAATACTTTCGGCCCTTCCCGGGTAATCATTAACCCGAAGTAAAGTATCCCCTGGTAGAGGAGACCTTCTTTCTGTAATCCTTTAAAGGTAGGGGTGACCACCTCTTTATGGATCGTTTCCATCATGGAAGCAGTCAACTGAGGAACCGGACAAATACTTCCCATTCCTCCGGTGTTGGGGCCCTGATTTCCGTCCAGGGCTTTCTTATAATCCATGCAGGGGGGAAGAACGAGAAAGGTAGAACCATCAGAAAGAGCAAAGATAGAAGTTTCAAACCCTTCCAGGTATTCCTCCACTACCAGGCTGTCATCTTTAAGAACTTTCCGGGCAAAAGAGAGCTGTTCTCCAATATCCTGAGACTCTAGAACCCCTTTTCCTGCAGCCAGTCCACTCTTCTTTAGTACAACTTTTTTTCTATTTGCAGTGAGGTACTTTTCTATTGCTGAAAATGAGGTAAAAGTCTGATGTTCTGCGGTGGGGACACCCTGTTTCACCATGAATGATTTGGAAAATGCTTTGGAAGATTCGAGCTGTGCAGACTTTGCCGGGGGTCCAATTACCGAAATATTTTCCTTTTGCAGGGCATCTACTATTCCTACAGATAGGGGTTCTTCCGGGCCGACAAAAACAAGATCAATTTTATGTTTCCTGCAGGTTTGAATAACCTCTTGAGCCTTGGTGGGTTGAACATCCGGGAGGTTCACCGCAATTTCCGCCGTTCCCGCATTACCCGGGGCTACAAATAGGGCCGAGATACAGCGGCTTCTGGAAAAAGCCCAGGTTAAAGCATGTTCACGGGCTCCGTTTCCTAGTATGAATACCCTCAAGTGTGTACTCCTTTTCCTTTAAAACTCTCTTTATTGAAATCCTGTTCCAGGGAATCTAGCAGCTGTAGTAATACACGGGGATACTCCTCGTGTTCTAATTGATGTATCTTCTCCTCTATTTCTTCGAGGGATTCTGTTCCTGTCCGCTTAAAGGATCGTTGCAGGATGATAGGACCTGAATCCACCCCATAATCGACATAATGAATGGTAATACCTATTTCTGGATCTCCGGATAGGTATGAGTCCCGGATTCCGTGTACACCGGGATACTTAGGGAGTAAAGAAGGGTGGATATTTACTATCCTTTTCGGATAGACATCAACAAAAAGAGGGGATAGCACCCGCATAAAACCGGCTAACGCTATTAAGTCTGTTTTGTAATTTTTCAATACTTCGAGAATACCCTTTTCTGAAGTTTCTCGTTCAGCAGGTGTACGAAAACGAAATACATGCACCGGTATCCCCAGCCGCTTTGCCCGTTCCAGGGCAAAGGCTTTAGGTTGATCCGAAATCAGACAGACTACTCGATGAGGAGTGTTCTGGAGTGCATGCACAATCGCTTCAAAATTAGAACCATTCCCGGAAGCAAATACAGCCAGATTAGCCACGAACAAGTTCTCCGATCCTGAAACTGTCTATTCCATGGGATTGGGATACCTCCAGGAATCGTTCCTCTTCCCCCCGGGAAACCACCAGGGCTATTCCAATTCCCATGTTAAATACCCGGCGCATTTCTGAAGTTTCAATTTTCCCCTTCTCCTGTATTCGAGAAAAGATCGAGGGTACTTTCCAGTTCCAGGTAAACTGAGGCCGGAGCGTTTTAGGAATCACCCGAACAAAGTTGCCTTCCAGTCCTCCTCCCGTAATATGTGCTGCCCCTAAAATAGTCTGTGTCTGAGCAAAGGTTATTAGTTCTGAAACATAGATCCGTGTCGGGATCAATAACTCTTCCCAGATTGAAAGAGATTCCCCTTGTAGTGCTTTACGTGCAAGAGAAAGACCGTTGGAATGGATCCCTGTAGAGGGAAGGGCATAGATCAAGTCTCCTTTCTCCATTCTATCTAGTTTCGGGAGCAGGGACTCTTTCTCTACAAGCCCTACGCAGAACCCAGCCAGATCGAAATCTGTATCTTCGTACAAGTCCGGCATTTCTGCTGTTTCTCCTCCCACCAGTTTGCACCCTGCCTGTTCACACCCTTGAACAATTCCCTGGATCACCGCTTGTAGTATTTCCTCTTTTATCTGCCCGCATGCGATATAATCCAGAAATGTAAGAGGCTGTACACCGCATACAGCCAGATCATTTACGTTCATTGCCACAAGGTCTATTCCTATCGTATCGAATTTCTGTAACCGCTGGGCAACAAGGAGTTTTGTTCCCACTCCATCCGTAGTAGAAAAAAGGAGGGGTGTTTTGTATTGGTGTATATCTATCTCGATTCCGCCAGAGAATCCGCCCAGGGAAGAGCTTACCGCGGAAGAACGAATAGAGGCAATGAAGCGGGCAAAACGATCCCCTTTTTCGATATCAACCCCTGCAGACCGGTAATCCATTGTTTAACCTCTCCTGATCTATTATGTACGGATACTGACCATCAAAACATGCATAACAGTAGGAATGAGGATCCGAAAGGCAGCTATGCAAGTTTTCCAGTTGCAGAAACCGTACCGAATCGGCTCCTATGAGCCGGGCAATCTCTTCTGGACAAAGCTGATTCGATATTAGTTCTTTCCTCGTAGGGATATCAATCCCGAAGAAACAAGGCCACCGAAGTTCAGGGGATGAAAGGCGAAGGTGCACTTCTTTTGCCCCTGCTTCTCGTACCAGTTTCACAAGGATTTTACTTGTTGTTCCCCGCACGAGAGAATCGTCTACCAATACAACTTTTTTTCCCTTGAGCACCTCCCGAATGGTATGAAGCTTCATTCGTACCACCAGCTCCCGTTCGTTTGAGGTGGGCATGATAAAAGAGCGACCTGCATAATGATTCCGGGCTAAACCCAGTTCAAAGGGGATGCCTGCTTCTTCTGCGTATCCTAAGGCCGCGCTGGTTCCTGAATCGGGAATAGGTACTACAATATCAGGAGAGAAATCTTCCAGATCGAAATCCTGCTTTGCCAGAGCGGCTCCCATGCGCTTTCTCGCTTGATGAACCGATACATCGAAAACGAAGGAATCAGGCCGTGCGAAATAGATCAATTCAAAGACACACTGTCTACAGATCGATGCAGAATCGAAGGGATAGCTCTTTACTCCTGTTTCATCCACCTTAATCAACTCTCCAGGCTCAACGGATCGGTACTCTTTTACCTGCAGGATGTCAAGGGCACAAGTTTCCGATGCAAGCACATAGAGAGAATCTTTTTTCCCTAGATAGAGAGGTCGGAATCCCAGAGGATCCCGTATACCGATCAGGGTATCGTTCCAGATCATAACGATCGAGTAGGCTCCCTGTAGACGGAGAAGGGTAGGCCGGAGGGCAGAAAAAAAATCTTTCTCTGGAGCACGGGACAACAGGTGAAGAATTAACTCTGTATCCGAGCTGGTTTGAAAAATAGAACCCTCATCGAACAATTCTTGTTTCAACTCGGCTGCATTTAAGATGTTCCCATTGTGGGCTAAGGCAATCGTGCCTTTGTTACAGTTTGCGACGATAGGCTGGGCATTTTCTAGTCGATTTCCACCCTGGGTAGAGTATCGGACATGGCCAATACCGATCTTCGATGTCTTTTTCTCGTGCAAGTATCGGCTTAGTACAGTGGAAACCATCCCCAGGTCTTTGTAGGCTACTAACGTATCTCCTTTTTTATAGGCGATTCCGCAACTTTCCTGCCCCCGGTGCTGTAAGCTAAATAAAGGAAAGAAAATAGTCTCTGGAATATTTGTTTCTTCTTTAGAATACAGGCCTACTACACCACAGTAATGGCCTATCTTTTCATTCAGATCACTCACACATTTGTATAACATTCCCAGGAAAAAAAGGTCAAGATAGAGTAGAACCGTTTCCCTCTCCCGACTTCTCCTCACGTATTACTTTTCAATCTTTCTGAGAGAATCTAAGAGAGTTTGCAAATTCCTCTAGAATTGTTACGAATTGAATCCGATTCTCCGCATGTACAATAGCGTTCCTGAAGTTTGAAGAACCCGGTATTCCTTTCACATAGGCACAGATATGTTTCCGCATCTCTCTACAGGCAACGGTTTCTCCAAGAAAGTGGATTGATAAATCTAAATGTTCAAGGGCTGCTTCTAGTTTTTCCTGGAGGGAAATTTCAGGTATTGGAGAACCTTCCAGAAGCGCCCTGGCTTTCCGAAAGATAAACGGATTCCCTACAGCACCGCGGGCTATCATTACCCCATCGCAGGAGGTTTCCAGCAACATCCGATGTACGTCTTGCGGAGTAAACAGATCTCCGGATCCTAAGATAGGGACAGATGCCTTCGTTTTTAAGGTTAGAATATGGTTCCAATTCGATACTCCGCTGTATCCCTGCATCCGTGTCCTTGGATGGAGACACACCATCGAAGCC
>JAGODW010000280.1 GCA_017998025.1 Spirochaetales bacterium | reverse complement strand
CCCTGCTGTTTACTTCTTTACGGATGGATTCCAGTAGTTCCTTTGTTTTCTCTTCAACCGCTTTTAACAATACTTCCGATTGATCCTCTACAGCGCCGTAGACCTGTTTTAGATCTTCCTTCAGCCGCTCCAGAACATCGGGTTTTAAGTAAATCCGCGCCGTTATCCCTCCCAGCGGATCCCCATACACGAGGGATTCCTGTACAAAAGTAGACTGATTGAGTAATGCTTCGATTTCCTCGGGATAAACATTCTCCCCTGAGGGTCCCAGGATCATAGTTTTTAATCGACCCCGGATAAAGATCCTTCCCTTGTCATCCCTCTGCGCAAGATCTCCTGTACGAAACCATCCGTCTTCGGTAAAAGCTTCAGCCGTGCGTTCCGGGTCTTTATAGTATCCCAGCATCACATTGGGGCCTCGAACCTGGATTTCTCCCTCGGTTCCTCCCTCTTCCTCGGGTTGGATTCGGATTTCAACTCCTTCTAGAGGATAGCCGGTAGATCCAACATAGGTTTGTTTCTGATTACACCCGGCAACGAGGGGGGAAGTTTCCGTAAGGCCGTAACCGATCGCATAGGGAAACCGGCCTTCCTTTAAGAAGCTTTCTACATCCCGGGCCAGGGCTGCTCCGCCGATCCCGAAAAATCGAATTCTCCCTCCGAAAGTCTTTTTCAGTTTTATCCCCGCGATCCGATTCAAAAGTTTCCGGAACAGGGGATATTTGTACAGTCGGTGCATTTCGAGTTTTTGTTTCACATTGGATCGATAGATCTTTTCCAGGATAAGAGGAACACTCAGCATGATGGTAGGGCGTACCTGTCGAAGGGCTGGAAGAAGGATGCTGGCAGTAGGGGGCTTATCCAGGTAGGTTATGTGCGCCCCCTGAAGGAAGGGAGCCAGGAATCCGATGGTACACTCGTACGTATGAGCCAGAGGCAGGATGGAAAGGAGGCGATCCCCTACATGTATGCGGAAAATGGATCGAGAAGCCCAGGCGTTGCTCACGATGTTTTTATGTGTCAGCATAACTCCTTTTGAGGCCCCTGTGGTACCCGAGGTGTAAATGATGGCTGCTAAAGCATCCTCTTTAATCTCTGGAAGGGGAAATTCTGCAAGGGAAAGCCCGGAGGATCTGCTCGTATCCGTATGCTCAGAACTGATGATGCCTATGTCTACGAACTGTAGTCCCTCCATAGGACCGATTTTTTCCTGTATTTTTGGAGAAACGATTGCAAGGGAACACTCTGAATGAGTAAGAATGTTCCGGATCGCCTCCGGAGAAAAATCCGTCAGGATGGGGACAACCACTGCCCCGAGGGTAGTTACGGCAAGGTAGGCCATTCCCCATTCAGGGCAGTTCTCACTGATCAGCCCGATATGGGAACCAGCTCTCTGGGAATACCGGGTCTCTAAAAGACTCATAAACCTGCGGACTGCCCGTCCTACTTCCTGGTATGAATAGGTTCGTTTTCCCAGCATCCCGAGGGCAGGGTATCGAGCAAAAGTTGTAGTACTTTTGAGAAACAGATCTTGGAGGGTAAGGCGATCTAAGGTATACATAGGTATTATTTACTCCGTTTCGGGTATTACCCGGACAGCGCCTACATCGGCAGAAGCTGCGAAATGAGCGTAGGCCCTGAGAGCTGCGCTTATCTTCCGATCCCGGGTATGGGGGCGGTATGCTTTCTTGCCCCGGGCTTCCTCTTCCTTTCGACGTTTCTGAAGGGTTTTTTCATCCACCTGTAGTTCTATTTTACGGGAAGGAATGTCAATCAGAATGGGGTCCCCCTCCTGTACCAGCGCGATTTCCCCTCCAGAAGCTGCCTCCGGTGAGACGTGACCGATAGAAAGACCCGAAGTTCCACCAGAGAAGCGACCATCCGTTATGAGGGCACATTCTTTACCGAGATGCCTGGATTTTAAGAAGGAAGTAGGGTACAGCATTTCCTGCATTCCTGGCCCTCCCTTGGGACCTTCATACCGGATCACAATTACATCCCCCGCTTTTATCTGGTTCCCCAGGATGGCATCGCAGGCTTCCTCCTGGGATTCAAATACCCGGGCAGGCCCCTCAAAGTGGAAGAGGGAAGGATCTACACCCGCGGTTTTTACGATGCATCCTTTCTGCGCCAGGTTCCCGTACAGGACGGCCAATCCTCCATCCGGGTAGTAGGCATTAGGGATCGATCGGATACAGCCTGTCTTTCGATCCAGGTCCAGTTCCTTAAATCGGGAATCCTGGGAAGCAAGTTCCAGAATCCGTCCTTTGTGGCTGGGAGCGGACTGATACAATTCCAGGGCTTCCCTCGATGGGTTCGGGTTCATGACATCGTATTTTTTCAGTATATCCTTTAAGGAAGGAGCATCCACTCGTTTCACCGAAGTATCCAGAAGGCCACCTCGATCCAGTTCTGCCATAATCCCGAGGATTCCGCCTGCCCGGTGTACGTCTTCTACATGGTAGGGGGAACTGGGAGCCACCTTGGAGAGGCAGGGCACTTTCCTGGAAATCTCATCGATGTCTTTCATGGTAAAATCCACCCCTGCTTCCCGGGCAAGAGCCAGGATGTGTAGAACCGTATTGGTGGATCCTCCCATGGCAATATCGAGGGCCATCGCATTCCTGAAGCTCTGCTTTGTAGCGATGGAGCGGGGGAGAACACTCTCGTCTCCTTCTTCATAATACCGCCGGGTGTTTTCCACCAAAATCCTGGCTGCCTCAATAAAGAGTTTCTTCCGGTTTTTGTGTGTTGCCACGAGAGTACCGTTGCCCGGGAGAGCTAAGCCTAGAGCTTCTGCCAGGCAGTTCATCGAGTTGGCGGTGAACATTCCGGAGCAGGAACCGCAGGAAGGGCAGGCATTTGCTTCAATGGCAGCCAGATCTTTGTCAGAAACCTCATCGTCCGATCCAGCTACGATGGCATCGATCAAATCATACTTTTTGCCGTTTACAATTCCGGCTTCCATGGGGCCGCCCGATACATAGATCATGGGGATGTTCAACCGCAGGGCAGCCATTAACATCCCGGGAACGATCTTGTCACAGTTTGCAATGCAGAACAACGCATCAACTGTGTGGGCATTGGCCATATATTCAACGCTGTCTGCAATAAGGTCACGGGAAGGGAGGGAGTACAACATTCCGTCATGGCCCATGGCGATTCCATCATCAATGGCAATAGTATTGAACTCTGCCGCAAAGCAGCCGAGATCTTCAATAATTTTTTTCACTTCCTGGCCGATGGTATGGAGATGAACATGACCGGGTACAAACTGTGTAAAGGAATTCACGATCCCGATGATCGGTTTTCCGAACTGATTTTCCTTCATTCCTGTTGCCCGCCAGAGACTCCGGGCTCCGGCCATCTTTCGGCCTTCTGTGGTAGTTTTACTTCGTAGGGTATATTTCATACTTTCACTCCTGCAAGGTGCATTTGCTGTATGTTATACTCCCCTTTACCCATACGGTAAAGGGCTGAGAAAGAAGAGCAGCCAGGAGGAAACACCCATTCTCTTAAGGAGCAAGGGCTTGTAT
>JAGODW010000279.1 GCA_017998025.1 Spirochaetales bacterium | reverse complement strand
TTCCATTTCGTTAGAGGGGGATTCGGCCAGGAAAAGACCTGCTTGATTCGGAATATATACCGGGCCCTTCCCCAACGGACTGGTACTTCGTTCCATACTGTTGAGAGTTCCAATAGACTCGTAGGGAAGGTTGAATCGGGCAGCAAGGGTAAACAGCGTATCGTCTTTCCGGGGAATGTATCGATACAGCACAAGGGGCGGAAGCGGATTGCCCCTTTTTGTCGACTCATAGAACAGCGCTACATCTTCCTGGTGTTGACGAAAAAGGGGATCCTGGAGGGTAAGTTCCTTTATTAAAGGGTATTCCCCAAACAGAAAAGGGCAAATCCAAAAGAATGTGTACATCCTGACTCTTTTAAAAAGAACTATTAATTTAATTGATTTTTTCATGATGATTGTACAACGCGATTCCACAGAGCAAAATGAGAGGAAAGAGGAAAATAAGGAAGAATACCGGTTTGTTTTCACGGTAGGACCAGAGAATTCCGTAAAGGAGAAGGAGAATAGCTCCCAGAAATCCGAGCCTCTGAAAAAATATACGAATCTTTAGATGGATGTCTCCATTTTTAAGAGTACGAATAAGGGGAGGAACTAGAAAGAAGGAACCTATGAGGATCAGCACCAGATATCCATATTCCCGGGGGTATTGCAGAGAAATGTACCAGAGGGGGATAACCACGATTCCGGTAATGGATAAGATTCCTCCCAGGAAAAGTAAGGTCCGAACCAGTGCGAGAAAGAACTTCCCATACCCGAAGAGGCATTTCCTTAAGAGGGAAAGCCGTTTAGTTGGACGGGCTGGATGATTCAAGGGTTTCTCGTGCTTCTCTATACAGTTTAACATCTGCGTCCTTTCCCAATTTCTCGGCCATCTCTTCTAACCTCTTCAATACCCGCCTCATACCAGCCCTGTCGTTCAGGGATCGATACACAAGGAACGCACGGGAATAAAAGTCGTACGACTCCTCTGTTCTTTCCATTCGTTCTGCGAGGAGTCCCAGGGCTAAAAGATCCTGAGCAATACCGTTGCTGTTTTCCATCTGCTTATCGAATTTGAGGGCTAATTCTGCAAAGGAAACTGCATCGGTAAGGTTTCCCTTTTTTGCATGGATAGAGGAGAGAAGGTAATAGTTTGAAGCTGCCTCCGTATAGTTTTTTAAGGCAAGGTTTATAGTTACAGACTGTTCAGCATTTTCTTTCGCCTCATCCAGTCTTCCCAGACCGTTCAATGCCGTACCTCGATTATGAAAATAAACCGCATCCTCTATTTTCCAGGGGGGAGCTGTTGACGCCACGGAGAGATATTCATCCAGCAGAGACAAAGCTTTTTCAAAATCCCCTTTCAGCAAGTATGCTTCCGAAAGATTATTCACGGTTTGAAGGATAAATTCTCTTTTCCCCGCGACTTTTCCGAACTCCAGCGCTTTCTGAAAGTGGTTATACGCCTCCTCTTGTTCACCGAGTTTCAAATAGGTTTTCCCCAGCGCATTGTATGCTGAAATGAGCCCTTCCGTATCATCCAGGGACCCGAAGTAGTTTCGGGCGATTAGATACAACTGCAGTGCCTGAGGATAATCAGAGTCCTGATAGTACCGGTTTCCAAACTCCATATACTGAGCTGCCAAATTTCGTTTGTCAAAAACTTCTTCCTTTGGGGGCGGTGCAGAGGAGCAAGAAACAAAAGATAAAAGTATAGGGAGTACGGTTATGAGGAAAATCCGAAGTTTCATGGTTAAAAGTCCTCCAGCCTATACCCTTGCTGGGTTGTAGGAATCGGTTGTTTGGGAGGAATTCCTCCTCGAAGGAGAGGATTGTTCCGCAGGCCCTCCAATACATCCTGCCCTTTTCGGATAGCTTCCCGTCCTTCTTCCAGGGCTCCCAGAATCCGTGGCTGAGTTGAGTTTAAGAAAGCGGTGAATTCGCTCAACTGTGTAAGATTTGTATTAACCCCTTTCAGAATTTCTTCTATTTGATTGTAAAGACGATTGTTGTCATCAAAAAAAGTTGCCAGCGATCCTTTAGGATCGAGAAGTTTTTGAACTAATCCGGTAGGGTCTTTTAAGAGCTCTGATCCTTCTTCTAAATTGGATGTAATTACCGAAATGTTAGAGGCAATTTTTGAGGCATCTTCAAGGAGCGTTTCAATGGATTGGCTCAAGCTCTTTGTAGTGACTGCAATGTTTTCTGCAATTTTCTCCGATTGCCTCAGGGTTCCTGCAAGGGCTCCGGGTCCTCTTCCCTCTATGGAATCTGTTGTAGAAGCTATCAAAGTATTTACAGAGATTAAGACGGTATTTACATTTTCCAGGATAGGCTCAATTTCCCGAAGCAGTTGAGTAATAGGATCATCTGTTTTTGGAATCTCCACCTGTCCGCTCTGAACAAGGCGTCTGCCTTCGGGTGTATCGAGGGAGGGGATAAATGAGTTCTCAGGTAAAGGAGGGGTAGGATTTTTCCCCTGGTGAAATACCAGCCCTCCTCCTAACCCCAGAGGATTTACCTGGAGCTGAAGGATCGAGCTCTCGTATACCTTTGGATAGAAGGTGTCTTGAATATAAAAGTCGATTTCCACCTCGTTCTCCTCGGTAAGGGAGATCCGGGTTAGTTTCCCTATATTGAATCCTTTAAACGTAATAGGCATACCCACATTTAAACCGGTGGCCGAGGGAAACCGGCTTTTAAAGTAGTAGTTCTTGGCAAACCACCGTTGATTTATACCCATTAGCACCAGTACAACGGCGAGGAACAGCGCTGCAATGATCACAAAGATTCCTACGATCTGACTGGCGAATCGTATTTTAAATTTCATACTACCTCACTCCGTGCTTGAATCATCCTGTAATAGCTGCAGAATATCTGTATCATAGACCGCTGCTTCACTTAATACTTCGGAAAGTACTTCTATTACCTCTGAATCTCTACTTTGGACTACCTCTTTCAGTCTCCCTTGTTCGAGGATCCTTCCTTCTTTCATTACGATAAGGAAATCGGCTAGCTGAGAGGTAAGCTCAGGACTGTGGGTAGCCATAATTAAGGTTTTCCCTTCCTGCTTCTGACGTTTTAGATTTTTCAGGATCCGTTCAGCCGTCACATTGTCCACAAAACCGGTTGGATCATCTAAAAATAAAATAGAAGGGTTGAGGGTAAGAGCTCTGAGAAAAGAGATCAGTTTCCGTTCTCCGGTAGACAACTGAGCCGGTCGGTACTGTACATCATCCTTAAAATCAAATTCGAGGAGCAGTTTCTGAATCGTCCTGTCAACTTCACCCGGTTCAATTTTTTTTTGATGGAACTGGAGGGGAAGGGATAGATTTTGATATACAGAAAGGTTGGACCAGAGAGCTGAATCCTGGAAGGTAAAACCCATCCTGGAGCGGAACTCGAGGAGTTCTTTTTCTGACATACGGTTGAGGGGTTTTCCCTGGAAACACACCTCACCTTCATCGGGCCAGAGAATTCCTGCAGCTACCTTTAGCAGGGTAGATCTCCCACTGCCGGAAAAACCCATAATTACCGTACAGGAATGGAGGGGAAACTCTGT
>JAGODW010000005.1 GCA_017998025.1 Spirochaetales bacterium | reverse complement strand
CGGAATGGCCGGAGAATTATAAAGTACAGTACTGGGACGATAAGTGGAAAAACATTGTAAAGGAGTATCTGACTAAAATCATCAACCAGGGATTTGACGGGGTCTACCTGGACGGAATCGATTCATACGAGTACTGGTCCGATCCTTTCAACCGAGAGTCTCTAAGCCTTTTGGTGACTGAGGCGGCGGATAGAATGGTATCTCTTGTGGTGGAATTGGGTGAATATGCCCGCATCCAATCTGGAAAATCTGATTTCATTTTATGTACCCAGAATGGAACGGGAATTTGCCAGGATGCTACAAACAGAAGCAGTTTCCTGAACGGCATCGATGCCGTTGCTGCAGAGGATGTATTCTATCCTGGAGAAGAAGCGATGGATAACCCTTATAATCCCCAAAAAGAAGTCCTGGAGGATCTTTCCTATTTCCGTAGAGAAGGAAAACAGGTAGTATCGGTGGAATATCTATCCCAGACAAATGTAACAGCGATAGAGCAGTACTATCAGACAGCCCGCAAGTATGGTTTTATTCCCTATGCAGCAAACCGGGACCTGGATACCCTGCGGCCGGAGCGGTAAAAAGGCTTAACTGGCTTGTCAAAAGGTGAGTTTTTGTAGTATACTGTAACTGCAAAGGAACAAAGAGAATGGATCAAGCGACAGACTGCCTTAGGCATTACAACTAGAAGCCCGGGAGAAAAGGGCGGGTCTCCTGGGCCGAGAATCATCGGTACAGGAGACGAATATGAAAGCGCTTGTACATTTTAAAGATCCCCTGCTTCTGGGGGGATTCATTTCAAACCTTTTTAACGGTTTTTTAAATCCTCTGTATATTTCTGCAATTATGGGATGTATCGAACCCCGAATAGTATCATTGGGTTCTTTCATGTCTTCTGCCTTTCCGGTATTGCTGGGGTTTCTACTGGAAAACCCCAAGTTGTTCGAAACCCTTTACCAGGCTCTTCCTATCTTGATGGTGGTGGAAATTGTACTTTCCGCTCTGATTCTTTATGCATCTGAAGGAAATGCGGTGATTATTTATCTGTCGGGTATGTTTATGTTCGGAGTGTTTAGTACTTCGATCCTATACCTTCTTCAACGGGTAAAGGAGATCCGCTTTCAAGAAGAACGTGCTGCTTGGGATAGACGCAGTGCTTCTGTAGATGCGCTGGGATATTTGTTGGGGTCTTTTGCCGTATTTTTCTGTAATCTGGAAGCATGGAATCCAAAATACATTGCAGCCGGGGGTTTAGTTCAAACGACGTGCGTGTATGCCCTATTTTTTATCTCATACTTAACTGTACGGAAAAGAAAAAGATTCCTTGAAGAAGAGGTGCCTCCCCCATGGGGAGAAATTAGTCAACTCCGACCCTGTTACAACGTTACCTGACCTGGATTCCCGATTGCCGAGAACTGGATATCTGGATACAGTAAAAATGAAATGAGGTTTTCCGATGGAAAAGGACGGCCTGTCGGCCGATGGAAAGGATTCCTACTGCTAATCCTCCTGATTTTCCGGGTGAGTTCAGCGGAGGGAGCCCCCCTTGTTTTGGGAGTCCTCGGAGGCGAGAATGCACTGTCCACATCAGAGGCGTGGAATGGCCTCTGTGCTTCTATCCGCGAAATCTCGCCTATTGATCTAAGGTACGAGGTGTTTGAAAAGCATTCTTCACTTTTACGTGCCCTGAAGGAACGCCGGATCGACTTTGCCCTGGTAGATCCAGTGTGGTTTGTCAAGGAAAAAGACTGGCTCAGGCCTCTCGTAGGGACAGAGATTCTTGGTTCTTCTACCTATCGAGTGATGCTGATTGTACCGAGGAATTCAATTTATTATAAAACTTCTGATCTAAGGGTGGAAAATCTTCTCCTTACGGGTTCTCATGAAGGTGCCGCAGGATTCTATATTCCACTGGCTGTTCTCCTTGAATCAGGAGTTCCTCTGGCAGGGTCTCCCCGGTTCCTCGATGCTTTTGAGAGTATTCTCAAAGGAGTTGCGTACGGAACGGGCACGGAAGCTGGGCCGATCCCATCTTACCTCTGGGAACAAAAGAAAGGAGAACGGATCCTCGAATTCGTACGTATACTTGACGTTTTGTATTTCGTACCCAGCCCCCTGCTAGTGGGAAGAAAGGAAGATGAAGAAGATCGGTACAGGGATATGAAAACCTCTTTACTATCCCTTCATACAACGGGCTCGGGTGCCCGTGCATTGGCGCAGACTCCTTTCTCAAGGTTTACTCCTGATACAGGGGACGAGTATCTCTATCGCATCCTCGCCGAATCGATCCGAAAAGTAGAGGCAGTGTATGGCCCTCCAGAATAAATTGCTTTTATGTTTTTCGGCTTTAGTTCTCCTTTTTACTCTTCAATGGGCTTTACTTGAGGGGCATGAACGAAGACTCCTTATGGAAGAGATGGAGGAGCGGGCCAGTGTTTTAGCCCGCACGCTGGCTGAATTAGCCCGGGAACCCCTAACAGGCTTGCAGATTGTACGAATCGATCAACAGATTCAATCGATCCGCCGGGAACGAGATGTGGTATGGGCACGGGTTTCGGATCGAAACTTTCGGATCCTTTCCGATACCCGGAAGGAAGAGGAAGGATGGATTCATACAGGTTCCTTGCCCCAGAGCCTGGAAACAGAAATTCACGGGCTCCTTCTGTTTGCCCGGGCGCCTATTATTGTGGGAGGGGTTCCGGTAGGGATGGCAGAAATTGCCTTTTCTCTGGAGCCGGTGCAGGAAAAAATTGCCCGGAACAGAAACATATTTATCGGCATCTTTTCCTTTCAAATTGCCGTCAGTGTTTTAGTCTTTCTATTATTGAATGTACAAATCATAAAACCTTTAAGGTTGGTGATTCAACGGGTCATTGATCTTCCTCCGGAAACAGAGAAAGGTTCTCTGGAAGTTCCTCGCCATTCTTCTCCTGAAATTGTACGGATGGTAGAGGCAGTTCAGAGGATGCGGGATCGTTTGGTGGCTTTTCAGGGAGAGGCAGTAAAAGAGGCTCGATATGCTGTTATGGGAAAACTTACTGCTCATATGGCCCATGAAATACGCAATCCTCTCGAGGCAATCTCAGGGGCAGTAGAACTGATCCAATCCGATATCCCGGATCATGCTCCTGCGCAGAAGTACTTATCAGTAATCCGGGAGGAAATTGGAATCTTAAATAATTACGTTCGGGAGATACTAGACCTGACGAAACCAGAAGTACCTCAACCCCTACCAACCTACCTCCGTCCTTTAGCTGAAGAGACAGCTCTCCTGCTATCTCCTCTATCCCAAAAACGGAACATTACTCTATCGGTCGAAGAAGGTGCAACGTCTCCGTTGTGTCGAGTGGATCGTGCTCAGATAAAGCGTGCCCTTCTAAATTTAGTGTTGAATGGCATTGAAGCTTGTTCTGCAGGGGGGAGTGTAAATATTCGGGTAGAGGGAAAGGACGGGGACGGCTGGATTTATATACAGGATTCAGGTTGCGGAATCCCCCGAAAGATTCGTGATAAGATATTTGAACCCTATTTTACCACCAGACGAGAAGGTACGGGGCTGGGCCTTTCTATAAGTAAACGGATCATCGAATGGAATGGAGGCTCCCTGGGGATAGAATCGGAGGAAGGGAAAGGTACAGAAGTATGGATACGGTTGCCGGGTGAGGAGGCTGGAAGTGGCACGAATCCTGTTGGTGGATGACAAACCCAACATTCTGAAAGTAATGGGTGCGATCCTTCAGAGGGAAGGATATACGGTAGAAACAGCCTCGGAGGCCTCAACTGCCCTTGTAAAGGTGATGGAAAAAAAACCGGATATGATCATTTCCGACATTCAGATGCCGGGATTAAATGGAATCGAATTCTTTCATGCCTTACAAGCCCGTGGAATCAATATTCCTGTAGTGTTTATTACTGCTTATGCCACTATTCCAGAAGCAGTTTCTGTAATCCGGCAGGGTGCAATTGATTACCTAACAAAACCGGTAGATTATAAAGTATTGAAAAGCGTGATCAAACGGTTGCTTTCAGCTGCCGCAGAGAGGAAGAGATTTGAATTGTCCGAAGACAGATACCTGATCGGATCGAGCAACCTAATGCAGGCTCTCTACGATCGGATCGAATCAGTGGCTTCTACCTCTGCATCCGTATGGATCCAGGGAGAGAATGGTACAGGAAAAGAGCTGGTAGCAAGGGCGATACATAAAAAAAGTCTGTTCCGGGAAGGCCCTTTTGTGCCGGTGAATTGTGCCGCCTTTAATGTAAATCTTTTAGAGTCGGAACTCTTCGGCTATGAAGCAGGGGCTTTTACCGGAGCTACCCGGAGAAAAATAGGGTTCTTTGAAACTGCACAAGGCGGTACTCTGTTTTTGGATGAGATTTCCGAAATATCTCCCGATTTGCAGGTAAAGCTTCTTCGAGTATTACAAGAACGGGCATTTACCCGGGTAGGAGGCACGGATCTGGTGAAGGCAGATTTCCGGTTGATTTCTGCTACAAACCAGGATTTAGAAAAGGAAGTACGGGAGGGACGTTTTCGGCAGGATCTGTTTTATCGGCTGGCCGTGGTACCGATTTGGGTTCCTCCACTGCGGGAGAGGTTTGAAGATCTTACGGATCTGGTTACTCATTTTGTGGATCGGGTATGCAGAAGGGAAGGGATGGAGACACCGGATGTTTCTTCTGATTTCATTACATTGCTTCAAAAGCATAGTTGGCCGGGAAACGTACGGGAGCTGGAAAACCTTATGGAACGGATTCTCGTTGTATATAGGCCTCCCCGGCTTGAACCCCTGTACCTTGCCCGTGAGGTCCCTCATTTATTCGGATCTGCTGGAGCGAGTGTTGTACCCGGCAATGAACGGGAGAATCTTATCAAGGCCTTAAGGCTCTGCCGTGGAAACAAGACTGAAACAGCCCGGGTTTTGAAAATGCCCCGGCGGACTCTATACTACAAGATACAGCGTTTGGGTATTACAGAAGAAGAGTACCTATCCGAATAGTAGCTGGATACCAGTTTTCTGCACAGTATTGCACAGATGCCTTACACATAAAATGTGCAGTAGGCCATGGTTCTATACGCTTAATCCCTGGAAGTACAGTATTTTCTAGCTTGGACTATTTTTTGCATACAATTAAACAAATATTTCGATAGGAGGAATCTATGAAACGGCTTGTATTTGTATTAATGGTAGGGATGCTCCTTGCTGGAAGTCTCGGCACACTATTTGCCGAAGGTGCAAAAGAAAAACCGGAACAGAAGGTGGTAGTATATTCCAGTGTGGACGAAGCGAATGCAAAAAAAATCCTGGATGCATTCACCGTGGATACGGGAATAAAGGTAGCTTTTGTGCATCTTTCTTCAGGCCCTGCCCTTGCCCGGATAAAAGCAGAAATTAATAATCCTCAGGCGGATGTCTGGATGGGTGCTCCCAGTGAAAACCACATTGTAGCAAAGGAACAAGGCTTAACCATTCCTTATAAAGGAACTGCCTTTGATTCTCTCGATGCTAAGTTTAAAGATTCTGAGGGATACTGGAGATGTTTTTACATGAATCCGATGGCCTTCGCAGTGAACACGGATGTTTTGAAACGGATCAATGCCCCTAAACCTTCAAGCTGGGAAGATCTATTGAATCCTGCCTACAAAGGGCAGATTCAGATGCCGAATCCTCAATCCTCGGGAACCGCATACAACATTGTGGCCAGCTTAGTCGTACTGTTAGGAGAGGAGAAGGCTTTTGACTATATGAAGAAGCTGAATTCGAATATTCAGACCTATACTTCCTCTGGTACCGGGCCTTCTCAAGGGGTTGCCGTGGGGCAGTGCGCGATCGGGATTCAGTTTACTCCGGCATTCTTTGAATTCATAGAAAATGGATACCCCCTTGAGGTAATATATCCCAAAGAAGGAGTATGGTTTGAAGCCCCCGCTGTTTCAATTCTAAAAGGTGCAAAAAACCTGGAGCCTGCCCAGGTTTTAGTAGACTGGCTTGTGTCTAAAAAAGGACAGGATGTTCTAACAGATGCCAAGACCTTCTTCTATCCAATCCTACCCGGAGCTAAATTAGGGAAAGGAATGCCTCCCTTTGAAAGTCTTAAGACGATCAATGTGGATACTAAGTGGGCAGGCGAAAATAAGAAGCGATTGGTGGAACGCTGGGTGAACGAAGTGCTTCCTGCAAAATAGTACGTCCCATTGATTCTGTACGGTAATGGCCTGATAGATTAGACGGCCATTACCGGTACCTGTTAAGACTAAAGTAGGGTGGGCGATAATTAAAGCGCCAGGAGAAAGAGTATGTCGGCATCGTTTGTCTCTCGTTCCCTGCGGGAAATTCGTTTCCTCTCTAAAGATCCTTTGCTGTTTATGGTAGTTGCAGGAGTTCTTTTAAGTCTCATCGTCTTTATCCTATATCCCCTTATTCTGGTAATTGCTACCAGCTTCAAGACGAATGGGGGGTATAGTTTATCCGTTTTTCTGGAAGTCTTAAAATCCAGGTATCTGATGCAGGGATTCCGGAACAGTGTACTGATGGGCACACTTACAGCGGTGGGAGGTTCTATCCTGGGGTATTTATTTGCCTTTACTCTATCCCGGACAGATATCCCCTTTAAAAAGTTCCTCCACATCATTGCAATTATTCCTGTGGTGAGCCCTCCTTTTATAGGAGCAATGTCCATCATCATGCTCTTCGGGAACAACGGACTGATCACCTATTCCCTTTTAGGAATTAATAATTATCCTATCTACGGATTCCAGGGTCTGCTCTTTGCCCAGATTGTTACCTTCTTTCCCATTGCATATGTTACTCTCCGGGGAGTCCTGGAATCAATCAGTCCTACCCTGGAGGATGCAGCCCTTGATCTGGGAGGATCGCGATGGCAGGTCTTTCGGAAGGTAACGTTCCCCCTTTCCATTCCCGGCATCGCCAGTGCGATGCTGGTACTTTTCATCGAGACAATGGCTGATTTTGGGAATCCGCTGATACTGGCAGGCAGTCAGTTTCCTATTTTGTCTGTACAGGCCTACTTGCAGATTACAGGAATGTATGATTTAACGAAAGGGTCTGCGCTGGCTCTCCTGCTCCTGGTTCCTTCTGTTACTGCCTATGTTCTACAGAAATACTGGGTATCCCGGAAACAGTACGTTACCATCACAGGAAAACCGACTTCTTCTGTTATCAAGTCTGTTAGTCCGACTATGAAGTGGGTCTTGTTTATGCTCTGCTTTCTGGTTACGGCGATCATCCTGTTAATCTATGCTACCATCCTCTGGGGAGCCTTTGCCAATGTGTGGGGAAGTGATAATTCCTTGACTCTAAAACATTTCCAGTACGTATTTGGCGTAGGTTTTGAAGCGGTACTGGATACACTCACTATTTCTGGAATATCCACTCCTCTGGCAGGGCTTCTGGGAATGATTATTGCTTTTCTCGTTGTGCGAAAGATGTTCCCGGGAAAACAGTTTATGGAATTTACCAGTATGCTAAGCTTCGCTGTACCAGGAACAGTGATCGGTATTGGGTATATCCTGGCTTTTAACTCTCCTCCCCTGGTACTAACGGGAACGCTTGCGATTCTTATACTAAACTTTATTTTCCGGTATATCCCTGTGGGGATCCAATCGGGAGTGGCTATTCTACGTCAGATAGATCCATCCATTGAGGAGGCGGCGATTGATCTGGGTGCAGATGCACGGAAAACCTTTTTTAAGGTAACCCTTCCGTTGATGATTCCGGCCTTTTTCTCTGGATTGATCTTTGCCTTTGTACGAGCCATGACGGCTATCAGCGCTGCGATCTTCTTGGTTTCCTCCCGATGGAACCTGATGACTGTACAGATCATGTCTCAGGTCGAATCCGGCCGCCTGGGGCCTGCAGCAGCGTTCAGCGTGATCCTGGTGGTTCTGATTCTTATTGCGATCTTTTTGATCCGGGGGATTTTATTGCTTCGGTACGGACGACTGGGTGGAACCTTGTTGAAAATCTAACAAAGGAGACTCTTTTATGAGTGTAAAGCTGGTGAACATAACGAAAGTTTTTCAGGACCTCCATAATCCAGCGAAAGAGGTGGTGGCGGTTCGGGACGTGAATATTGAAGTAAACGAGGGAGAGTTTGTTACTTTGTTAGGCCCTTCCGGTTGTGGAAAGACAACAACGCTCAGGATTATTTCTGGATTTGAACAACCTACCCGGGGAGAGGTCTGGATATCAGGAAAAATGGTAAATGATGATCCGCCTAACAAACGGGATACTTCCATGGTATTTCAGAGTTATGCCATTTTCCCTCACCTATCGGTAGCTCAGAATATCGGATTCGGTTTGGAATTAAAAAATAGACCTCGAAATGAGATTCGGCAGGAAACGGAACGGATCATGGAAGTAATGAATTTACAGAATCTTGCCAACCGACGACCGGACCAGCTTTCCGGTGGACAGCAGCAGCGGGTAGCCTTAGCCCGGGCTATTATCAACAAGCCCAGCGTCCTGCTCTTCGACGAACCTCTTTCCAATCTGGATGCGAAACTCCGCGAGCAGATGCGGCTGGAGATCCGGCGAATTCAACAGACTTTTGGTATTACCAGCATCTATGTTACGCATGACCAGGCAGAAGCCATGACGGTATCGGATCGGATTGTGGTGATGAACGAAGGGAATATCATGCAGATCGGTACCCCTTTTGAAATCTATTCCCGGCCGGTAAACAGGTTTGTAGCGGATTTTATCGGGAGGGTAAACTTTTTCCAGGGAACTGTACGCTCGGTTTCCGCTTCGCTGGATACATCTTTTAAAGAAACAGGCGTTGGTGATCCGAAGGTGCCCCATCCTGGTCAGTCCCGGGGGCTGGAAGTAGAATTTTCAGGTAGCATATATAAGGAAATCCCCAGTTATCTAGGAACCTATACAAAAGGTAGTCCTGTTTTGGTAATTGTACGGCCTGAATCACTCAAGTTGTTTTCGCTATCCCAAGCCACTCCCCCTGCAGTACCTGCTACTGGTGTGGGATCCAGCAGAATTCCTTTCCTCACCGGAACGATCGATAAGGTTGTATACCTGGGATCCGTGTGTGAGTACGAGATCGAGGCTGGGTTGGAACGGCCGATACTGGCTGTAACCTATAACCCGGTTGAAGAAGGATTTTTTAAACCTGGCAACAAGGTTGGAATCGATTTTTCACCCTTATCAGCCCATGTTCTCCCTCAGGATGAGAAACTATAGTGAATGCTTATGTTCAGCCCTTGAAGAAAATTTTTCTGGAACTCTATTGCAGCCAACGATTGAGCCCCGGAATGTAAGTCAAATTATCTTCCCTTTTAAAGAAAATTGAGTTAATATCCATTTCTAATGGATAAGTTGTATCTGCTGGGGATGAATCTTCCCTTTACAAACACTGTTTTGCATCAGTGGACCGAGGAGCTTTTGGACGGGCTTGCTCAATGGATAGGCAGGGATAGAGAGGAGTTTTCTTTTTTGGTTGCAAGAGGGCTGGAAGAAGCGGAGAAGACCCTTTTTGAGCAGTCGATTTCCTGTATTATAGCAGGAACCGCGGATGAGAAAACTCTTTCATTTCTTACAGAATTGAAAGAGGATGAACTGTTCAAATTTCTCCCGGTTGTGCTCATTACACCCTTTGAGACTGTGCTGATGACGGACAGACATCGGATAGCGGATACGCTTCTGATAGAATCGATGACCGGGAGGGAAGCAGCTGATGCAATGTATTCTGTACTCCGGGCAAAAATCCATGCAGATGAGTTAACGCAGAAAATCTCTTTTCTCCAGGACGAGTTGATGAAGAATTATCTCTTGATAGATTTAATAAAAAGGTACGTACCCAAAACCGTGTGGGATCGAGCAAACCTGTTTGCTGAAGAACAGACGATTTTCATTCCAGAATACGAAGAAGAAGTCGCAATTATTTATGGAGATATTAAAGGATTTACGCAGATAGCGGAACATCGAAGGCCGAAAGAGGTGATTGATCTTCTAAACGACGCCTATACCCGGGTCTCAAAAATTGTATATGGGGGCGGGGGAGATATAGATAAATTTATCGGAGATGCCTTTCTGGCCGTTCACCCGGATCCGTCCTCTGCAATACAGATGGCCATACAAATGCAGCAGGAGATGCAGGATCGATCCTTCAAATTCCGTATGGGGGTACACTTTGGCCCCGTAGTTCGGGGAAATGTAGGGAGTGACCTTAGAAGCGACAATACCCTTATCGGAGATACGGTGAATACAGCGGCGCGTATCCAGGAAGTTGCAGAACCTGGAGAAGTAGCGGCATCTGAAACTGTACTGCAATGTGCAGGGATATCGATCCCTTCCTCCTACCGTATGGAAAAGATTTTTAAGGGAAAAGAAGAACCCCTGGCGGTTTATAATATTTATAAATTTATCCGGGACGGAGGAACCCTATAGGATGACTTCCCGGGAGAAGTACTCCCCCGGGAAGTAGAAATTGCAGAAACCGCGTGGCTCACTTAAGTATTTCTTTTAAAAAAGCTACCGCTTGTTTCCATGCCTTCTCAGGAGCACCTCCCTTGTTATAGGTGGTGCTCTTCACAAAAGCATGCCCCATCTCAGGGTATACGGTTATTGTGTTTTGGATTTTTCGCACATTCAATGCCTGTTCAAAATTGCGGACCTGTTCCAGGGGGATTCCCGTATCCTTTTCCCCATAGATTCCCAGGACAGCCTTTACTGTGTCCATTTTACCCAGCTCTTCTGGTTTCTGGAAAGGTCCCCCACCGTAAAATATAACTACTGCAGCAAGTCCTGGATTCCGGGCTCCCATCCGCATGGACTGAGTGCCTCCAAAGCAAAATCCCCAGGAGGCAATCGCATCCTTACGAACCTTAGGATGTTGAGCCAAGAAACGGTAGGCCGCATCTAGATCAGAGTCAATCTGTGCAGCGGGAGTATCTTGAATCTGTTTTCGAGCTTCGGAGGCGTCCTGGGCTACTTTACCCCTGAAAGCGTCCGCTGCCAGTACCAGGAACCCCTCTTTCGAAAGTGCATCGGCGAGGATTGTTGTATCTTCGTTTAATCCCCACCACTCATGAATCAAAATTACCGCAGGGAAGGGTCCAGGGCCAGGGGGAACTGCCAGGTATCCGTTGAGAGTTATGCTATCTGCAGCGGGAAACGTTACATTCCGTCTTCCAGGTGCTTCTGGTTTCGTTTGGGCTCCTAGGATTAAGGAATACCCCACAAGAAGTGTCATCAAAATTACCAGTTTTTTCAAACTAATTGTTTCTCTACGCTTCTGGTACATAGTAAGCCTCCTATATAAGATAGTTAGGAAAAAGATACTAAAATATGATTAGAATAGTCAAGTTAATAGTAAATATGGAAGAATATTAAGCTAAGGCGATCTTCCTTTTATACACGTTCCAGGCAGTTTCGATGAGGGTGTCTACATCACTGTATCGTGCCTCCCACCCCAGAAGCGTTTTGGCAAGGTTAGAGGAGGCGACGAGTTTAGCAGGATCTCCAGGTCGCCGTGCTACTAGTTCTGCTGGTATGGGTTTTCCTGTGATACGCCGGGCAGCTTCAAGCATTTCCAGGACACTTATTCCCTGCTCACTTCCCAGGTTTACCGTTAGGCTTTTCTTTGTATCGAGGAGGTACTCCAAAGCCTGTAGGTGAGCTTCTGCAAGGTCAGTGGTATGTACATAATCCCGTACCCCTGTTCCATCCGGAGTGGGGTAATCGTTCCCGAAAATTTGCAGTTTCTTTCTCCAGCCGCAGGCGGTTTCCATGATCACTGGAATAAGGTTTGCCGGGTTTTTTTCCAGTCCCCGGATCCTCCCTTCTGGATCGTATCCCGCAGCATTAAAGTAGCGAAGGGCGGCAAATCGGATCCCCCGTAATTTTTCATACCAGCTCAAAAACCGTTCAATTTCAAGCTTTGTGAAACCATAGTAGTTTTCAGGAGAGGTAGGGTGTTTTTCATCTATTGGCAGGTAGGACGGTTCTCCATAAACGGCGGCAGAGGAGGAGAACACTAGATTCTGTACTCTAGATGCACTCATTGCATTTAAAATATTTAGAGTTCCGGTGATGTTATTTACCGAGTACTTTTCCGGTTTAACCATCGATTCGCCGGCAGCTTTAAATGCGGCCAGATGGACTACCGCATCCCATCCGCGTGAAAGTACTGTTTCCAGGGTATGGGAATCTAAAATATCCCCTTCTATAAACTCCGCGTCAGTGAAAAGATTTTCCCGGCATCCCAGGGATAGATTGTCCAGGACACAGACCCTATGTCCTGCATCGAGAAACCTCCGGGTTACATGGCTCCCGATATATCCGGCTCCTCCGATAATCAATACGTTCATACCAACCCCTTTGAATCCGCTGTTCTGCATACGTGTTTTTGTAGATGCCACAATAATGTCTCCGGGAGCAACCATACAGCCCTAAAGCTATAGGGTCAAGAATGTACCTTTTATTCCACAACGATCTTCTGGAGCCATTTTACCCAATCACTCCCTTCCTTTCCTCCGGCAACCAGCCGGAGGGGAAACCCATGCACCCGATGAAACTGTTTTCCGTTGAACTCATAGGCAATAAGCATATCTTCATGCATCGCTTCTGCAACGGGAAAACGGGTTCTGTAACTGTCGTCTGGGACTGAAAAAATTACGATTTTTGCGTCTTTCTGTACTCCCGCTTTTTCCAGAAGAACTCGTACCGGTACTCCTGTCCATGTCCCACTGTCTGTGAAATACCCAGGACAGGTCAATGTCAGATTTTTCCGAACTGCAGGCAATGCTTTCATTTCCTCAAAGGTTAAGGAAAGAGGATGATCCACCTTGCCCGTTACTGTGAAACGATAGGTGTGCATATCAAAGTCAAAAGGTACTCCGGTTATATGCAGTCCTTCGAACTCCTGCAGGTACTCAAACTGCTGTTCTTCTGCCCCGATGGAAAGAGTTACAACGGTAAAAAATAAGACAGATACTAGACTGAATTTTACGATTCGAATGGTTAGCTTCATAGGCAAAGCCTCCTTAATAATTTGCTAAGTAATAGTATTTCATAGATAAGTAAAATTGTAAAGTATTCTATGCTATCGTGCAGCCGTACGCGGTAAACTTCAGGTCATCCGTCATGATTGGATAACCGTAGGACAAGGCTTGACAGATGAGCATGCGGTCGAAAGGGTCCCGATGATGCCACGGAAGGTCCTTCAGCAAGTCGGCAGACTTCGCGGTAAAATCGAGTTCTTCGAAACCGATTTCTTCAATCATCCTAGAGGTTATAGTAGGAATGTTGAGTTTCTTTAGAGATATCTTGATTATAATTTCAGCTATACTTATGGCACTTACATATATTGTATTGGCCCTCGTTTCGAGCATGTGAATTCTTTCTATACCAAGTTTTTCTGGCTCTGAGAGAGACCAGAGGAAAATATGCGTATCAATAAGAATCTTTATTCATCTTTTCCGTAGAACAGGTTGTTCAGCTCTTCATCTTCGTTGTTGAAGGTATCGGGCAGGGTAAAGGAGCCTTTTAGAGACCCGAGAGAGCGTTTGCCTTCCGGTTTATGGGGTACAAGATCAACTAGAGGAAGGTTGTTTTTAGCAATGACAACTTTTTCTCCCTGATACATCATTTCTACCAATTTAGAGAGCTTGGCCTTTGCTTCGGATATATTAATCACCATACAATTTTCTTATAGTCAAGTATACCTATTCTGGTCAACCTGGTCAAATTTGCTTCGTGTGGATAAAAGGCCACAGGCTGCAGATATATCCTCGCCCCGGGATTTTCGTACTGTAGTGCGGAGTCCTTTAGCATTCAGCCGTTTTTGAAATTCAAGGATCTGCTCTTCAGAAGCTGAAGAAAGAACTCTTCCATCGGGAAGAGGAATCGGTTCCGGATGCGCGTGGAAACGGATTAGATTAATTCTACACCGTATTCCCTGCAGAATACGGGCAAGCTCTTTTACATGGGCAGGAGAATGATTGATACCGTCGAAGACGATATATTCAAAAGAGATTCGTCTTTGTTTGGGGAGATCAAAACTCCGAAGGGTCTTGAGAATTTCCGGGAGAGGGTATCGAGCCTCGATGGGCATTAACAGCCGGCGTTCTTCTTCAAAGGGGGAATGGAGACTCACTGCCAGGTGGGAGGAGCATTCCTCCAGGTACCGATTCATTCCCGGAAGAATCCCGATGGTAGAGACGGTGATCCTGCTGGGGCTGAATCCGTATCCCCAGGGAGAAGTGAGTATTCGAAGGCTTTTAAGAACTTCTTCCAGGTTGTCCAGAGGTTCTCCCATCCCCATGTATACAAAGTTTGTAATTTGTTCCCGTTCTGGTAAGCTCTCGTACTGATTCAGAATTTGCCCTGCGGTTAGATTTCCCTGAAATCCCTGCTTGCCTGTAAGGCAGAATCGGCAGCCCATCTTGCATCCGACCTGGGTAGAAAGGCAGAGAGTAGCCCTCTCTTGTTCGGGAATGAAGGCGGTTTCTATCCAACGGTTTTCTCCTCTGTGCAGAATGGGGGAGGACTCCTGGATGGAATTTAGAGGAGGCAGAGTTGATGAGAAGAAGTCTGATTTTTCTGCCAGAGGGAGAGGGATGCGGACGGGAAACAGATATTTCTTTGTACCGTCCCGGGAAACAGAAACGTGCTTCGGAGCATCCAGACCCAGGGAGTACCTTTCCTCCAGTAAAGTACGTGCTTTTTTTGAAAGATCCGTCATGTTCCCTATATCCTGTATATGGGCACGATACAACCAGCGAGCAATCTGGGATGCAGTAAAGGGAGGCAGGTTCTGCTTACGCACAAGATCCTGCAATTCTTCGATAGTTTTTCCGAACAGGGGTTCTTTATCTATCATCCTACTGCAAGAATATATTTTACGAGAGAATTCTATTCAACCGGAGGGAATTCCCCACCACGCTGAGAGAACTAAAGGCCATGGCAATTTCCGCCACTACAGGATGAAGTACTCCGAGCATGGCCAAAGGAATGGCCAATCCATTGTAAAATAGAGCCCAGAAAAGATTCTGTCGAATCTTGCGGAACGTAGCACGAGACACCTGAAAGGCACGGTTCACCCCCAACAAGCTTCCGCCCACCAGTGTAATGTCTGCCGCTTCCATCGCTATATCTGTACCGGTACCGATCGCAATTCCCACATCCGCCTGCTTCAGGGCAGGAGCATCGTTGATTCCGTCTCCTACCATTGCTACGGTTTTTCCTTCTTTTTGTAGCTCACGAATGATCCGAATCTTGTCCTGGGGGAGAAGCTCTGCATACACCCGATCAATTCCTGCCTTTGCACCGATTGTTTCAGCACTGCGGCGGTTGTCTCCCGTAAGGAGAACGGTTTTTAACCCGAGGGAATGAAGTTCTTCCACTGCTCGGTAGGAATCTTCTTTCAAAGAATCTGCCAGAGCAAATATTCCCAGAATCCTGGGCTCTACAAGTGATGAATTGCCCATAAAGGCACGAACGATCCCCACTCCAATGATGGTTTTCCCCTGCGCGTATAAAGATTCAGCCTGTTCTTGAAAACGGGATGTATCGATCCCCACTTCCTCGAGAAAAGAAAGGTTCCCTGCAACTACTTCCCCTTTTTGCACGGTTCCCTGTTCGTCTATCGATTGAATCTCAATAACACCTCGCACACCTTTCCCAAGAAGCGCCTGAAATTCAGTGACCGAATCAACGGGGGTTGATAAAAAAGGAGCAGAGTTCTGTCGTTCTACAAAATGTACCTGTGTTTCCAGATAAGAAACTACGGCCCGGGCTAAAGGATGCTCGGAAAGTTTTTCCAGGGCATAGGTACACCGGTACAGAAGTTTTTCCTCTGCCGCAAGTACATCGGTAACGATCGGTCGTCCCTCTGTAAGGGTACCTGTTTTATCGAATACAACGGTATCCACATCTTTCATCCGCTGTATTGCTTCGCCCCTTCGGATTAATACTCCCGAAGAAGCAGCTTTTCCCATTCCTACCATCAGGGCGGTAGGGGTTGCAAGGCCAAGTGCACAGGGGCAGGCAATGACAAGGGTAGCAATGGCTGCGGAAATAGCAAGAGAGAGGGGGGAAGCGTTAGGATCGATCCAGGGGATCCATTGGCCAGCGAGGAGTAAAATTTTTCGTCCTGCGTCGGGAAAAAGGATCCAGAACAGGAAGGTCACAACTGCCAGGCTGAGAACCACCGGTACAAATATGCCGGTAATCCGGTCTGCCAGTTCCTGGATGGGGACTTTACTCCGTTGTGCCTCTTCCACGAGGTGTATTACCTTTGCAAGGAAGGTTTCCTCTCCTACCTTATCGATGCGGACCTGAATGGCTCCTGTCTGATTCACCGTAGAGCCAATCAGTGTGTCTCCAGGGTTCTTATCTACGGGAATCGATTCTCCAGTAGCCAGGGATTCATCTAGGGTAGAAGATCCCTCGATCAGTACTCCGTCTGAAGGGATCTTCTCCCCCGGTTTTACCAGCACAAGGTCCCCCACTTTCAGTTCTGAAACCGGTACCTCTTCGATCCCCTTTGGGGTGATCCTATGGGCAGTGCGGGCACTTAATCCCATAAGTCTTTTTATTGCAAGGCTGGCACGGCCGGTAGAGAGAGTCTTAAGATAGTTTCCTATAAAGTTAATGGCCATAATCATGGCCCCGACTACAGAGAAATCTGCCACCGGAACCTTTGCATATCGAAGGAGGGCAGTGGAAAACGCAGCCACGGTTCCTATACCGATGAGAGAATCCATAGTAAAAGAGAGTGTGCGGATAGCATATACCGTAGAACGAAGTACAGGAAATCCGATCCCAAAGAT
>JAGODW010000278.1 GCA_017998025.1 Spirochaetales bacterium | reverse complement strand
AAATCGTACTCATCTACCCGGTATAAATCAATATGGTAGAGGGGAACCTTTCCTTCATACTCGATGATATAGGTATAGGTTGGACTTCTCAGGGATTCTTCAATTCCCAATCCTTCTGCAATTCCCTGGGCAAGGATGGTTTTGCCGCTCCCCAAACTCCCTGTTAATATAAGAATTGATCCCGGATGAAGGTTCTTTGCCAGGGAGCGTCCTATCTGGAGGGTTGATTCTGGGGAAAGGGATCGGTATCGAGTCAGTGCAGATACCCCTTTTGATAAAGATCCGTAGCGTACGTTTTTAAGTCGCGAAGGAGGGGAAGGAGGGGATAATTCACAGGCTCTTTCAACGCTACCCGTGTTTCTACACTACCCAGAGGAGTATGCTCTATCGTTATCTCAACGGTACGTTGAATCGTTTCAATAGGAGTTTGGAGAACTGCTGTGCCCGTGTATACTTTTCTATAATGGAGTTCGCCATCTTTCTTTTTTATATCTTTCAAGGCAACTATTTTCATAAAATGGGTTTAAGCGAAAATTGATCCAAGGTCAAGCATAGGTTCCCGCAGTATCCGGAGGAATATATTCATAGATATAGTCTAATATTTTATTCAGGTTTTGTCTGGAAACGTTGGTGAATTGAATATGCATAATGCTTGCTGGTGGAACCCGGGTAACGCCTTTCACTTTCCCATACGCTACAACCGGTCTTCCTCTCTCTGTTTCAAACTCTACCCGTATCAAGGATCCCAGGGGCAGAGAAGTACGGCTCAGGATAGCGCATCCTCCTGCAGAGATATCCTGGAGAGATCCAATACGCTTTCGGCTTTTATTCACTACCGCCTGTTTTTCCAGGCTCTTTCCCGATCCGCTTGGTACGATTTCAACAGGATAGAAAATGGCTGGCCGCGAAATTTCTTTCCTTCGGTACCTACGTTTCTGGATTTGTTTTAAGTTTTTCCCGTGCTCTACAAAAACGGAAAGAACCCCCCGGACACGTTTATATCCTAGAACTTTTGTCTTAAAAGCATATACTTCGGTTCCTCCCCGTACAATTACAACTCCCAGTTCTTCTCCTTTTTCCCAGGGGTAGCCTTTGTTTCTTTCTTCCTGAATGGGGCATTCCAACCCCAGCATGCTCTGCATATTGGAAGTAATATAACTAGGATACGATTCTCCAGAAGGGGTTTTTATCGTTACTTCCGTATGGAGGGGAAGACTTAAGGTACTGGAAAGTATCTTGGATTCCTTCGAGTTGGCTTCCAGAGTTTGACGGATCTTATACAGAGCAAATTTCCGCTGCTCTTTCTCCTGTTCGGAGAAATTCTGTGAATCAATCCATGCCAGCGCCTTTCGCAGGAATCCATCCAGAGCCCGGTTGTTTTCCAGAGCACGAATGGGACTTAAGTAGTGGGTCGCTTTCAAATAAAAATCCAGCAGATGGATCTGGGATTTATCGAGGCCGAGTTTCTTCGCCTGTTTCCTGAAGTCTCTTTTGCTGTATGTCCCTGGTTTGCTGCTTACCCGTGCGTTTAAAAATATCCAGATAATAAATCCACCCAGCAGTATGGATAGAATTACAATTACAATGATGCTCTGAGTTGGGTCTGGCTTTGCAAAAAACTTAAGTTGAGATTGGAGCATTGTCATGGTTTGATTTCTGAAAGAGCCTCTTTCAGTAAGTTCTGTATATCTCCGATCCTTGGTGCAATTTCATACTCCAGCAGGTCTCCCATAAGAACTGAATCTTTATGAAGAAAAGCTTGAAGGAGATCCTGGAGAGGAACAGCTAAAGACCGATATAACTCTTCTGAACGGGATTCGGCGGGGTGAAGTCTCCCCAGCATACGTAGAGTTTTAGAAATAATTTCAATAAAAGAAAGAACCTTTTTCATGGCTTCGGTGTCCTGTCCTGTTTGAAGCAGAACAGAGGTGCTCTCAAGGTCCTTTTTTGATAGTTCCAGAAGCTGTAATAATCCTTCACACTCCTCTTGGGGAGAGGTAATTTCCCGGATGCGCCCTTTGAGCAGGGTGATAACCTGTTGCGTAAAATTCTCTGCCGTAGCCCATTCCTCTTCCGTTCCTCCAGCAGGATCTTTCAACGGGAATTGAGAACTCCCTTCTGCTGGGAAAAGGGTGCGCAGGTGTTGCTCAAGGGTGGGTTGAACGTGGGGATATTCTGTTAGAATTTCCGTTACAGCGTCTCGTTGTTTTTTCTGAACCGCCTCATTTAGCAGGTAGAAGAACTGAAGGAGTATCCGCAGCTCTTCAAACTCCCTTTCCACCGCTGTCTGAGAAGTGATCGAAAGTTCCCTTACTGTATCTATAGGAATATTTTCTGCTCCCGAACGATCCCAGAAGGAAAAGGGTTCACCGTTTAACACGACTCCAGTGATCTCGGCCCTTTGATTACGGAGTAATTCTGACAGGCTGAACAAGACTTGAAATAGGTTTGTTTCTTTCTCAAGGGTATAGTCAATAGTTTCTCCATCGAGGGTAATCTTCACGGGGAACTCCTTATAGTTATTATCGATTGTTTTGTCCTGGGTTGTTAAAACTTTCTAGAGCTGCGGAACTTTTCTCTAACGAATTCAAGGCACTTTCCATAGAACCATATTTTCGTTTTAGATCCTGCTCATACCGGGTTAAATACTGATTGTACGATTCGATCTGACGGTTGGTTGTATTAATCTGAGAGTCCAGCGTGCTGATTTTCATGGGAATAATTCCCCCGGTCTGAACATGGGGGCGTATGAATGTATCCATGGCAACCGCCACACCCGTATCAGGAACTAAATCTCCATCCGTATCGTATCCAAAGAGATCTTTCACTGCCTGGAGGTCCTTTTTGAGGGAGGAATCCAGAACTGATTCACTGATTTCCAGATATCCCCTCAGTTTTGTAATATCAAAACTTCGACTCCCTGCAGCCTGGGCATTGGTGGATATCCCTATCTGGGATAGTAGACTTAAATCACGTCCCCGCCGAGTGGGATACGGGTTCATCATGATGGACTGAAAGGTATTCTTCATTTGCATCAGGCTTATATCACCCTGGAATAGTCCCAGCTTTTCTCTTGCTTTTTCTCTTTCATTTTCCTCTAAGTAGGTAATTTCATTCAGTACAGCTTCGTCATTTCGGGTAAGAACATTGATTTGGGCTATTTGACGGTTATAGGTTCCGACAAATGAAATAAGAGCATCTTTTATCTTTTCCAGGTCCGGTTCGACGGTGAGCTTTACCTTTTGTTCCCCGGCTTTTAAAAGGGTAAAGGTAATTCCGGGAACGGCATCATCAATAGTATTAGAATTTCGGCTTAAAGGAATTCCGTTCAAAAGGAGTTCCGCATCCTGGGCAGTAGAGAGAGGCTGTACCGGTCGATAGTCTCCTCGTGTGGCTGGATCATACAATCGGATACTTTTTACCTCCAATTCCCGATACGTATTCTTATTTCGTAAGAGGATAAACTCGGCCGAGTTCCCGAGAGAAGCGAGCGGGACTCGAATCGTTCGGAAATCCATGGACTCATCTATCGGCGGGAGAGGTTTTG
>JAGODW010000277.1 GCA_017998025.1 Spirochaetales bacterium | reverse complement strand
CTAAATCGTACTTTTTTAGTTTAAAGTAGTACTCTCCTACCAGGAGATGCACGATCGGTGAATCACTATGGTAGCGTAAAGCTGTATCAAAGTACGTTTCTGCTTCTTGATAGTTCCCCTGTTGCATGAAAAGGACTCCCAGCGAGAGCAAAGCTCTGCGGTTGTCCGGAAACCGCTTTAGGGTATCCAGGTACTCGATGGCGGCATTCCGATTCTTCCCCAGAGCTATATCCAGTTCAGCCTTACCCAGTCTTGCATCGATATTGTTCGGTTCTTCGGATAGCAATGCTGTATATATATCGGCCGCTTCTTGAAACCTGCCCATTCCTACGAGGATCCTTGCCTTCAATACACGGGCAGAAGGGTTCGTCTTTGCCAATCGAAGAGCGGATTCAACCATTTTCAGCGCTTCATCGTATTCCTCCAGTTGAAAGAATACCTCGGCAGATGCAAAGAGCGGATCAAAGTATGCGGGATTACGTAATGATGCAGTTCGAAACAGTTCCAACGCCCGATAAAAATCGCCCTGCAGTCTATACTCCATCCCCTGCTGAAAAAGAGTCACCGGATGATCCGGCGGTAGATTCTGAGCACTGGAGAACGGAGAAGAACTGAAGAAAATTACCAGAGCAAAGGAAATATTAAAAAAAAGGACCTTATGCGTTTTGTGGCTTTTCATCCGTATCTGCCAGCAGAATCTTTATAGACTTTATCTTATGTCCTTCCATTTCCTGAATTACGAACTCCAGGTTCTTATAGGAGACTTTTTCATACCGTGCTGGGATTTTACCGAACAATTCAAATACAAAACCTCCCAGCGTATCAAACTCCTCCTCCGGAAGATCCAGGTTCAGTTCCTCGTTCAGGTCATGCATATTGATCCGGGCGTCACAGAGGAATGAGTTTTCTCCGATCCGGATGATTTCCTCCTTTTCATCGTCAAACTCATCCTGAATCTCACCAATTACTTCCTCGATGATATCTTCTAAACATACAATTCCGGACACTCCGCCGTATTCGTCTACAACAATAGCAATATGAACTCTTCTACGTTTCATTTCCCGAAGAAGAGAATCGAGTTTCTTGCTTTCGGGAACAAAGAAAGGTTTCCGGATAATTTCTTCAAAACGAATAGGTTGCCCCTGTACCAGGCGCATAAGAATGTCCTTTACATAGAGCATCCCTACCACGTTGTCGATAGTATCTTTATAGATAGGAAATCGAGAGTATCCGGATTCTACTATTTTTTGTAATGTTTCCTGGACAGGAGCATCTAAAGAAAAAAATGCCACATCGATTCGAGGAACCATGATTTCTTTTACCATTGTACTTGATAGTTCTCGAATACCGTGAATCATTTCCTTTTCATCCGGAGTTTCCGAAGTTCTGTCGCTCCTGGAGGAAAACCATCGAATGCTTCGCGCCAACCAGTTCTTCCAGATAACCATTACAGTAGTTTCCCTCCTAATAAATGTTGCAGCAGCCGATTCTGATATTCCATCATTTCCTCTTCACTCTCTTTTTCTACATGATCGTACCCCGCCAGATGGAGAATCCCATGAATCAGCAACCGTTTCAATTCTGTTTCCCACGAATCCCCTGTTTCCCGTTGATTCTGCTCAACCATGTCGAGTGAAATAACGATATCACCGGCAATTTTTGATGGGGTTTGGAAAGAGGGAAAGTCATCTCCTTCCAATTGAGAGAAGGAAAGAACATCCGTTGCTTCATTTTTTCCTCGAAAACGGTTGTTTAATTCCCGGATAAAATCGTTATTACAAAATACTATGGAAACTTCCCAGTTGTCCAGTTGTAGTTCTTTTAAAACGTTCTTACAAAACGTCCCCACCTCCTCAATCCAGGGAGGCTCTTCAATGCCCTCTACCGTGATGTCCACTGTATTCATACATACTGATCCTTACCTGTTTCTGCTTCGTACGCTTCCACGATTTTCTTTACCAGAGGATTCCGTACCACATCCGTAACGGTAAAAAAACCGAAGTAAATTTCATGGATCGTTTTCAGAATCTTCGCTGCATGAACCAAACCCGAGGTCTCCCGTCTGGGTAGGTCTATTTGAGTAATATCTCCGGTAACAATCGCCCGTGAATCTTCTCCGATACGAGTAAGAAACATCTTCATCTGTTCTTTTGTAGTATTCTGCGCTTCGTCTAGAATTACTACACAGTTCTTTAAGCTTCTGCCCCGCATGTAAGCAAGAGGAGCGATCTCAATTACACCATTTTCCTGCAGCCGATTGATCACTTCCGGAGGAATGAGGGATTCCATCGCATCGTACAAAGGACGGAGATAGGGATTTAGTTTCTGGGTAAGGTCTCCCGGGAGAAATCCTAATGATTCGCCTGCTTCTACTACTGGACGTGTCAGGATCAGTTTCCTTTTTTTCTTGCTTATCACCTCTTCCAGCGCACAGGCAACGGCTAGAAAAGTTTTCCCGGTTCCCGCAGGCCCTATCCCAAAACTTAATACATGGGATTGTATCCCTTCGATATATCGTGCCTGATGGATCCCCCGCGGGAATACACGGGAAAATCCGCCTGGAATGCTGATACTCAACGAACGAAGAAGCTCTATTTCTACCGTATTACGTGCCAGGATAGATGAGTAGATGGCACGGATAAGGTCCGGTGTGGTCGGTTGCCCGTGTAGTAAAGAGGCTTCCAGTTCTTCGATCAACCGTTTGAACCGATGATGGATTTCTACATTGTCCGTTTCAAGAACAATTTCATTCCCCCGGGAAAAAATAGGGGTTTCCAGCACTTCTGCTATAATCTCTAAGTTCTCGTCATTTACACCGCAGAGTTCGGAGAGAACTCCTGCATCTTCCAGTACTATAGATCCTTTTTTCTTCAATTTCACTCCTGTTAAAAATTTACGTATACACCTTAACCTATGTCAATGGGTATTTTTAATACGTTAGACCTGATTCATCGTATCGAAACTCCGATTTGATAGCCGGAATCGGTTTCCATTGCAGGAATATACCAAAAATTCCATTCCAGCGAAACTCCTGTCTACCATTGGCACGGGTAAGTAATTCAGGAGTCCCTGTATAGGAGATCGTTAGATCCCAGTCGTCCAGATGATGTATCGCTTCCAGACTAATGGAGGTAAGTTTGAAATAAGATTCATACCGGTCTTTTGTATGGAGAAAATTAAAAGATTTCAGCAAGTCGACAAGAGGATTCCTCCAGGTACGATCCACTTCTTCTGCAAGGGAAGGAATATACTGATACATCATGGTGTTTTTTGACGTGGTAGATAGTTTTAGGTCTAAGAACCGATAGAGGGAAAACGTCAAATCGTATGTAAATGAAAGGGCGGATTCCGTAAACTGAATCAAGTTCATATTCCACGTTGTGTTAATCCCTGTTGAAATACGAATACGATTTTTCCAAAGAGGATCCGGTTCATACCGGTAGGATACACCGAGGGAAAGATCAGAAGGAATGAACTGTTTTTCCTCCTGTTTTATCCAGCCTGAGGAAAGCCCTTCGTACTGATACGGTTCTGTATACCGAGCCGTGTAC
>JAGODW010000276.1 GCA_017998025.1 Spirochaetales bacterium | reverse complement strand
GAGATGGTACTCCCGCTTGATCTTTTCTTTAGAAAGTACCGAGTAGGCAGGACGATGGGCTTTCGTGGGGTACTCCTCGGTGGTAAGGGGGCGGATCTCACAGTCCCGGGTTAATAGCCCCTGGCTCCGGCCCAGCCGGTGGATTTCCCGGGCAAACTCGTACCAGGAGGTTTCCCCTTCGTTCGTGTAGTGGTACGTGCCGTACTTCAGATAGGGAGCCTGTAGGATTGTGAGGATAGCCCCGGAGAGGTCGAACGCCCAGGTGGGCGTCCCCCGTTGGTCGGCCACCACCCCCAGGGAATCCCGTTCCTTCATCAACCGGAGCATGGTGTACACGAAGTTGTTCCCATACTTCCCATAGAGCCAGGCGGTGCGAAGGATGATGTGCTGGCCCAGGGTTTCCCGGACCGCCTCTTCCCCCGCTAGCTTGCTCTGGCCGTACACCGAACAGGGATTTACTGGGTCCTCTTCCAAGTAAGGGCGCAAGGCGCCTGAGCCATCCCGGATTCCCTCCCCGTCAAACACGTAATCGGTGGAAATGTGCACGAAAGAAGCGCCGATGGATCGAGCGATGCGGGCAATGTTTCGAGGACCTTCCGCGTTCAGCTTAAAGCAGGGCTCCGGTTCATCCTCTGCCCTGTCCACAGCCGTATAGGCGGCACAGTTCACGATCCAATCGATCCGCCCCGCCCCTTTTCGATCTCCCGTTTCCTTTGCGAATGCTTCCAATTGCAGGGGATCCAGGACAGATACTTCCTGATCGCTTCCCACAAAAGGAATCCCCTTCTGCTGCAATAGGAGGCACACCTCCTGGCCCAGCATTCCCCGATTCCCAATTATCCAGATCATCTCGACAAAGCTCCTCAACTTAAGCCGCCTGCAAGGTTCGATTCCTCTTTTCAACGAAAAGACCGGATCTGTTCTACCAACCTTCGTAGAGGTATTAGTATTTAGGCGGATTATCTAAATAAAAACTTAATAAGAATGTACGCACATTCATATGCCGGATGCCCTCCCGGCTAAATTCGAACTCATCCATGCTCACCAAATACTTGGGATAATTATCGGGAATCTTGGCCAGGGGCCCGAACTCTCTCTCGATTGTCTCTGAATTGGCAAGCAGATACGCAACCTGTACATATACACAATATTTTCAAGGATTTGTCCTATATCTCGCTGGTTACTCCCAAAGATTGCTTGCCGTATGCCATGATCCGTTAGATAAATTTTTTCCTGAAAACTCAGAAGCCTTTTCCCAACCAGATCTTCCCGCGGAACAAGGTGCAAGAGACAAGCTTCCTTTTTGATTAAGGTACAGTTCACAGGGTATTTTTATGGCCCTATAATACTTCAAGTATAAGGAAAGTGATTTTATGATATTCTTTTCGATATAACGAAACTTCCTCTTCCCAGGATCCTACTCACCTATTTTCTCCCCCTCGCCCAGGTCTCTTGTTTCTGCATCCTCGGTATTACAATATTTTAGCGTAAATTAAGGTCGTGGTCGTTGCAAGTGTACGCTGCACAGTTATCGGTCTCTAAGGTACTCTAAAAAAAGTGGAAGACTGGCATCTTTTGGAGATACCAGAACATGCATCTGCTCAATAGGCCAGACAATAGCTACCTCTGGATCATTCCATCGAATGCCTGCATCGCTTGCGGCATGGTACTCAGTGGTGCATTTATACTGCAGTTCGGAAGCATCTTCTAACGCAAGAAACCCATGGGCAAAACCCGGGGGAATCCAGAACATTGTGTGATTATATTCGGATAATTCAATACCAAACCATTGGCCGCGGGTTGTCGAGGTTGGACGAATATCAACAGCCACATCCCACACTTTACCCCGCGTTACCCGTATCAGCTTACCCTGCGCATGAGGGTCTTTTTGAAAATGTAGCCCACGGATCGTTCCTTTGCAGGATCGCGAATGATTGTCCTGCACAAAAGGACCACAGATGCCTGCAGCAGCAAAATCACTTGCCTTGTAGGTTTCCATAAAAAAGCCTCGATCATCAGGAAATATGCGAGGTTCTACGATAACAAGTCCTTCCATAGGACCTTTTTTAAAGGTAAAGGGCATGGTCACGCTCCTTCTGCTACAAACCGTAAGTACTCACCATACTCAGTCTTAAAACCTGCAGCACGTTTCAGCAATTGTTCACGGGTAATCCATCCATTTCGATAGGCTACCTCTTCTATACAGGCGATATACAGTCCCTGTCGTTTTTGAATTGTTTCAATAAAGTTACTTGCTTCCAGTAATCCATCATAGGTGCCGGTATCTAGCCATGCCATACCTCGACCCAGTACCTCTACCCGCAATCGCTTTTGCGCAAGGTATTCATTGTTCACGCTGGTGATCTCCAGTTCTCCACGACTTGAAGGTTTACTATAGGCCGCTATATCAAGCACATTGTTATCGTAAAAATATAACCCCGGCACCGCATAGTGTGATTTAGGGTTCTGAGGCTTTTCTTCAATAGAAAGCACGTTCCCGGCTGCATCAAATGCTACCACTCCATACTGTGTCGGGTCTTTTACATAGTATCCAAAGATAAGAGCCCCACCCTGCTGTACCTGCTGGACTGCCCGACGCAGGGTTTCGGTAAAACGCTGTCCATAAAAGATATTGTCCCCCAGAATGAGTGCTACGGGACTTGTCCCCACAAATTCTTTCCCCACAATAAAGGCATCCGCTAAACCGCGGGGTTGTTCCTGCACTTTGTACTCAAAATGCATACCTATCCCCTCACCGGTTCCCAGAAGTTCTTTAAATAAAGATATATCCCGGGGAGTAGATATGATAAGGACCTCTCGAATCCCTGCCAGCATCAGCACGGATAACGGATAGTAAATCATGGGTTTGTCGTAGACCGGTAGTATTTGCTTTGAAACCGCATAGGTTATCGGATACAGGCGGGTTCCGGATCCGCCGGCAAGGATGATGGCTTTCATAAAGGCTCCTTGATATAAAAATTCACTATCGGCTCTCAGGGTACCCGTAGCAGCGCTACCGAGCAGATAGGCTGGAACAATATCAGGAATGCAAAAAACAGAAAAATTTATGTTTTGTCAGGTAAATTAAAAGTATTCCTATCATTTTGGCTTCATTTTAGAAAAAATTATGATATACTGTTCTGTATGCAAACCTATACTCGATGGTATCAAGACCGACTTGAACGTTATATCGCAAAACCTTTTATCCATATCATGTTCGGCGCGAGGTGCTAAAGTTTTACGCAGTTATTCATCTGGAAGCTGTCTTATCTGGGAGAAGGCCAGCTTCACCATTACCGGACGAGAGGAGGGGCTGAAATTGACTTTATTGTGCGACGGGGTAATGAACTCATACTCCTCGAAGCGAAATGGACCAGCAATCCCAGCATAAAAGATGCCCGACATTTGGTAACTTTCATGAACGAATCCAAAGGGGCGGCAAAAAAGACATATATTGTCTGCCGCTGCCCCCTGCCGCAACAATTGGACGAGCGGATCATTGCACTGCCCTGGCAGATGCTTTAAAAATTCTTTTACATAGGCCAAGTGCTTCCGTAATTTGTCTATCATCAAG
>JAGODW010000275.1 GCA_017998025.1 Spirochaetales bacterium | reverse complement strand
TTTTCTGGAATGTCAGGATCCGCAGTAGCTGATGCGGGCGGACTTGGCCTGATTGAAATGAAAGCAATGCATGAACAAGGATTCCCCGATGAGTTTTCTGGAGCTGTAACGGCTGCGTCTTCCACTATTGGACCTATCATTCCTCCGAGTGTACCCATGGTTGTCTACGGCGTAATGGCCGAGGTTTCTATCGGAAAGCTTTTTTTAGCGGGCTTTATTCCTGGCCTCCTGATGGGAGTCGCACTGATGATACTCGTCTACTATATGGCACGCAAACACAACTATCCTCGTTCCTCCCGCTTTTCTATCAAAGAAGTAGCAACTACCTTTAAGGATGCTTTCTGGGCTCTTTTAACCCCGGTAATCATCATTGGGGGTATTCTAGGAGGAATCTTTACACCTACAGAAGCCGCGGCAGCCGCAGTAATCTATGCTATAGTTCTCGGATTTTTTGTATATAAGGAACTTACTCTGAAAGATCTCTGGCACATGATTCTGGAAAGTTTCCATACAACGGCAGTGGTAACACTTATCATAAGTGCCGCTGCTTCTTTTGCATGGCTAATAGCCATTGATGGCATTCCTGCCAAAATAGCCAACTTCTTAATTTCTATTAATATGTCTAAAATAGTGTTCCTTCTAATTTTTAACATTCTCTTCCTGGTGCTGGGTACCTTTATGGAATCCCTCTCGATTATTGTTATTACAGTGCCTGTTTTAATTCCTGTAATGAAAGCGCTTCAACTGGATCCGTTACATCTGGGAGTAGTTCTTGTGTTGAATCTCATGATTGGGCTGGTTACTCCGCCTGTAGGGATGAGCCTCTTTGTTACCAGCAAAGTAGGAAACGTAAAGCTTGAAACTCTCTATAGATCTATTCTGCCCTTTATTGTGCCATTGGTAATAGTACTGTTTTTGATTACCTATCTTCCGGATACCGTTACCTGGCTACCCTCTCTTGTCATAAAATAGCCACTGTTTCAAGGAGCGGTGGAATTGTATATATAAATTATTTGGAGGTATATGGATGTTTGAACTGAAAGGGAAAAAAGCAATTGTAACCGGTGCAGGCTCTAAGAATGGCATCGGGCGGGCGACTGCCTTAGCCCTCGCTCAGCAAGGAGCTGATGTAGCCGTTTGTGATATCAATGAAGCTGGAGTTAAAGCAACGGCAGAAGAGATAAAGCAACTGGGAAGGCGCTCTTTAGCTGTTGTAGTGGATGTAACCTCGCCAGATTCGGTGATAAATGCTGTTCAAAAAGTATTAAAAGAATGGGGTAAAGTAGATATTTTAGCCAATATCGCAGGAATAACCCAGCCGATTAAAGTGATAAATACTACCCCGGAAGATTTCGACCGTATTTTAGCCGTAAACCTTAAAGGAACTTTTTTATTTTCGAAGGCTGTTCTGCCTGCCATGATGAAACAAAAAGCAGGAAGAATTATCAACATGAGTTCCGTATCCGGTAAACGGGGGGGAGGCGTATTCGGGGGAGCCCATTACTCAGCGGCAAAAGCTGGAGTGTTGGGTTTTGCCAAGGCTCTTGCCCGGGAAGTGGCACCCTACAATATAACAGTGAACTCAATAGCACCCGGTTTAGTCCTTACCGATATTCGGGGAGGAGTAGAACCGGAAACTGAACAAGCACGGATGGCACAGGATATCCCGTTAGGAAGGCTTTGTAAGGCAGAAGAAGTCGCCGCCGCTATCTGTTTTTTAGCTTCAGAGGAGGCTGGTTATATCACAGGTGAAGAGATAGACATTAACGGCGGATCTCACATGGATTAAATTTAGAGAGTGCAAGATTTTTTGTTCAATACGAGAAAAAAACAGCGGCCCAGTTGCATAACAGCGCTTTAGCTTTACTTCAATGCTGCACAGGCCGCTTTTTTATAGACTACTTGAGCCTTTTTCAAAGTTAGTGTTTTTTATCCAGGCGATTTTCAAAAATCCCTATTATGTAATGGGTTACGAATTTCGCCGGGTTAGCAAGGTGGATTTTTGAAAACGCCTCACTTCAATTGAAATAAATTCTCTTCGATAAATTTCCACGTTTTTAAGTAATCTTCTCCCCCTATCAGCTTGCGGAATCCTTTGTTATCGAGATCATCCAGAAGTTTCCAGAGCTTCTGAGTAATGCGATTATTTGCCTCAAACGTACCTTTGATATCCCACCGGGTAGGAGAGGTATCAGAGGTGAGAAAATCTTTGTACCCATACTTCTTTAGATAATAGAGGAACTCGGCATAGGCAAGAAAATGTTTCGTTCCGCAGAAGTAATCCCAATCCCACTTTCCATCATTGTCGTTTATATGGATGTAAAAAGGATGCCCACTCTCTGCCAAAAGGGCTACTTCCGCTGCCGGGTTAAATCCCCCGTAGGTGGAATGACCGAAATCAAGGGTAACTCCCATCTCTTTAACCCCAATATCCTTGATCAATAGCAACGTTTTAGCAGCAGATTCGATATAACAGGTCCCCCGTGTTTCACTCGGCTTATACTCAATAAAAAGGGGAATATTCTTCTTGTACGCTCCAGCCTCTCCGAAGGTCTCTACCAGCCGTTTCCAGGCTTCCGCATAATCACTCTGGAAGGCAAATTCATACCCATCCCCCAGCGGACAACAGGTTACCTTATCGGCTCCTACCTTCTCTGCGAAATCTTTCGCTTCCTTCATGAACCGTACTGCCTTAGCCCGTACCTCTTTATTCGGCGAGGTAACTCCTCCGTTTTTAAATTCCGGTTCTGCCTTTATGTTTACATTTATGGCTGCAAACTGGATCCCATATTTTTTTGCCAGTTCTATCGTTCGTTCCGGAGTGTCCACCTCGTACGGGTAAACCACCTCAACGCCTGTGGCTCCTTCTATGCCTGCAAGCATCTGAAATTTCTCTTCCAGTGTTTTCGGCTCATTGTAGTCATGGAATCGATCTTTGGTTTTTCCTAAGAAAGAGGTAATAATTGCCAGTTTTATCATACACTATCTCCTTTCTACATATAAATTAACAAAGCGCCGAAGAAACCGACGGTCCTTCGACACCTGCAAGGATTTCCTGAAGGAAAGACAATCCTCTTTTATATTCTTCTTCTACTTTTTCCGCAGGGCATACGATTTCCAGATCCCAGGATCCTGTGTACCCGGCCCCCTGTAGGTTCCGTACTAAATCCGGCCAGGAAATAGTTCCAGAACCCGGTGTAAAGGCTGAATTTTCCCCTCCGAAAGTATCCTTTAGATGAGTTCCATAGATACGGCCATTGAGTTGTGCAGGTATGAGAGCTAAAAGTTCTTTGCTTCTGTAAGCATGGCCTGTATCAAAATTATATCCCAGGATGTTAGATTTTAATTCGGAACAGATCTGCAAGAATCCTGCAATTCCACCCACTAAGGAAGCAGGAACGATCTCCAGGGCCATGCGAATCCCTTCGGAAGTTACTATCTTAAGCATGTAATCTAATTTCTGTAAAAATGCCTGGTGAAGTTTCCTATAATCGTCCCCTGAATAGGTGCGGAAAGGCTCCACCTGAAATGTGGGAATGGGTACCGTAAGAACGCGGCACTGAGGAAATACTTTAAGAATGTCCATCACTTCCCGG
>JAGODW010000274.1 GCA_017998025.1 Spirochaetales bacterium | reverse complement strand
GTCGGCGAACCTTACAGAGATGCCTTTTGGCCTGTTAGGATATCCCGTACTACAGGCAGCGGATATTCTCCTCCCTAAAGCACACCTTGTTCCTGTGGGAAAGGATAATGAGTCCCATGTAGAACTGTGCCGGGAAATAGCCCGTCGGTTTAATGGTTTGTATGGTGAGGTATTCCCTATCCCGGATGTGCTGCTCGGGGAAATACCTACACTGGTGGGAACCGATGGTGGAGCGAAAATGTCCAAGTCGCTGAATAACGCAATTCTCCTCTCTGATGACCGGAAGACAGTAGAAAAGAAGGTAATGGGAATGTATACGGATCCGAACCGGACTCGGGCAGATATTCCTGGACGGGTTGAGGGGAATCCGGTGTTTGCCTATCACGATATTTTTAATCAAAACAGGGAAGAGGTGGAAGAGTTAAAATCCCGGTATCGAGCCGGCAAGGTGGGGGACGTGGAAGTGAAAGAGAAACTTGCCCGTGCTCTAAATGCGTTTCTGGATCCGATACGGGAGCGGCGGGCTTCCTTTGAAGAGCGGAAAGGGTATGTGGATGAAGTGATTTATGATGGCACGTTGGTCATGCGAGAAGAAGCTCGAAAGACCCTCAGCGATACAAAAAAAGCGATGGGTCTTGCAGGGATATGGAATAAAATCAGTAGAAAAGTGGAAGAAGTACGAAAGAAATGAAAGAATTCTATGAAGCAGTAATTTTCGATTTAGACGGAACCTTAATCGATAGTGAGAAGAACTACGCTCTTTCTGATGGTAAACTATTTTCCGAGTATGGATTGGTGTTTTCCGATGAAATTCGAAGGGAGTTCATTGGAAAGGGAGTGGAGGAGTTCCTTCGGCTTCTCCGGGAAGAGTACGGGATCGACGAAGATCCTCAGGTCCTATTAGAAAAAAAGAATCGATACTATCTTGATATTGCACGTTCCAATACCCATGTGTTCCCGGAAATGGAGCGGTTGTTAAAAACCCTCCATACCCAGAAGATCCCCATGGCCGTAGCATCCGGCTCTCCGCTGGAAATTATAAAAGAGATGCTCTCTATCTGTAACATTGCGCAGTATTTCCGGGTTGTTGTTTCCTCGCAGGAAACTGCGAGAGGGAAACCCCATCCTGATGTGTTCTGGGAAGCGGCTCGACGGTTAGGAATTGATCCCGGAAGGTGCCTTGTGCTGGAAGATTCTCCCTTTGGCGTTCAGGCTGCCAAAGCAGCAGGGATGGATGTTGTAGCTATACCTACCCTCGTTGATTCTCCATTACATCCTAATTTTCTCCAGGCTGATATCCTGTATCCAGACGGTATCCAGGAGTTTCGAGCGGACGATCTTCTGTCAAAAGTCCGATTTGCCTGTCCCGGTTCGCTCCTGTCCTGCAGTATTCAAAGAACTTCCGGGTAAAATTTTTTTAGCTGAAACAGTCCGGATTCTTTTCCTTCAGGGTAGGGGGAAACCTTTAAAATAAAGGGGAACCGATCTTTTTCTAAACAAAGATAAAAATCCGAAGGAGGCTCAGAAGAATGATTTGCCGGATCGAAAAACCTCTTCCCTGAGGTGTGCCTCAGCCGTTCGGGTGCATCTCTCAGGTCAATGGGAACTCCCTCAAGGCTGCTCTGGATGTACTCGGCCAGGAGGGTGTCCTCTTCGGTGGGCCGGACCGCTTCGTGCCCCATACATACGAGAGAAAGCTCTTCAGGTTGTTTCTTCTGGATGTAGGCAAGTACGGCCCCAGCATTTAAAAAGCTTCCTGTAATAATCTCTTCTGCGTTCCGGGCATTTTGAATTCCCTGGGTACCTGCGCTGGTGGTTAAGATAACGGTTTTTCCGGAAAAATCTACATCTTTCACCTGAGTAGGGGAATTCCCGTAATCAAAGCCAGGAAGAATTTTCCCCCTCCGTTCACCGATAAGGATAAAGTCCGGATTTGATTCTTTCATACGATACGCTACGTCAAGATCAGCAACGGGAAGGATCTTCGAAGCGCCGTTCGCTGCCAGAAAACACGCGGTGGAAAATGCCCGGAATACATCGATCACTACGGTGAGTCCCCGGGCGTTCTGGGCTCCTTCAATTAAGTGCAGAATTCGGATGTTCATAGGTACTCTCTTTATTAAAGCGGAGGATTTAGTTTTTCAGCAAAAAAATCGCCAATATAGTTAAAACTAAAGACAGTAGCGGCGAGAGCCAGGCCGGGAAAAATCGCCATCCAGGGCGCTTGAAAGAGGAAATTGCGGGATTCCTTCAGAAGAAGACCCCAGCTGGGTTCAGGCGGCTGAGTGCCCAGCCCCAGGAACGAGAGAGAGGCTTCAATCACAATTACGAGAGAGAAGGTTACGCTGGACTGAACGATGAGGTCCGGCATCATGTTGGGCAAAACATGCCTCAGGAGTATTTTGGGAAAGGGAGTGCCCAGAGCGCGGGAAGATTCTACGTACCCCTCTGTTAAGCGCGATTTAGTTTCTGCCCGTACCAGGCGGGCGAATACCGGGATAAATACAATTCCCAGGGCAAGCGTAACCTGGGCTAATCCATACCCCATTACTGCCACTACCGTTATAGCTAACAGTACCGTGGGAAAGGCTAAAATACCATCCATAAGGAGCATGATAAAGCTGTCTATGACTCCACCTACTGCCCCGGCCAGTATTCCCAGGATCAGGCCTCCTGCCAGGGCAATGCCTACGGAGAAGGCGCCGATGAGGATAAGAGGGCGAGTGCCGTACACGATCCGGCTCCACAGATCTCTCCCGAGATCATCCGTACCCAGGATTCTGCCTCCCGTAAAAGGGGGTATTAGCCTATGGCTCAGATCCTGGGTAGTGGGGCTGTAGGATGTTAAATACGGAGATGCCAGAGCAGCGGCAAGAAGGAAAAAAATATAGAGAAACGAAGTGAAAAGAAAAAATATCTGAATTTTCTGACGCTTTCTTCGAATCCGTATTTTCATCGATGTCCTTTGCTCCTATTGAACCTCTACATTCCGGAAGTCATATGTATCGAGTTTTGGCTGCATAAGAAAGCCCTGAATGGTATTCCGGATACCCAAATAGCGGTAGGAAGTTCCTGTATATACAAAAGGAACCTCCCTCGCCATTATTTCTAGTACACGCTGATAGAGAGTTTTCCTTTTATGTGGATCCGGCAGGGTACGGGCTTGATTGATCAGAGACGCAGCTTCGGGGTTTACCCAGCGGACATAGGTCTGCTCGGTCCCATAACCTGCGAGCCGACTGTCGGGGTCTAATTTTCCTGTATGCCCGATTACCGTTAAATCAAAATTCGCATTTCTGTATACATCAGAAATCCACGTAGACCAGTCTACCAGTTTTATTTTTGAGGATAAACCAACCTGCTGGAGCATCTCTTGATACATCTGTCCTGCCCGGACATGAGGCTCAAAATTCTGGGGCAAGGGCATCTCCAGTACCGTTTCGGGACCTACCCCTGCTTCTGAAAGAAGTTGTCGAGCCTTCTCCGGATTGTAAGAATACAGATGGGTGAAGTCTTTATATACAGGATCCGAAGGATCCATAAACGTACCTACCGGCACTCCTCCTCCGTAGGCAATATCCAGTACTTTCTGTTTATCGATGGCATAGTTAATAGCTTGCCG
>JAGODW010000273.1 GCA_017998025.1 Spirochaetales bacterium | reverse complement strand
GAAAAAACATAACCTTCTGCCCTTCCACCAAAAGGTATTGCCCTATAGTCGGGTTCTATTGCATCATAGCATCGTAAGACCATGTCACCTGGATGGATTGTACAAGCTACAGGGAATCCCCGGTTTTCAGTTCGGATCGCCATTGAAGAGGATGGGAGAACGCTGTTCGCGGTCCGAGCCCAGGAAGCATGGCCAGGAGCTAAAGGGCACATTTTCTGTATCCGCGACGGATCTTCCGCGGAGGAACAGGGTCTGTTTAAAGAGATCGAGCGGGTTCCTGTACTTTCCTACGATCGGTTCGGTCGCAGTATCCGCATTGTGCTGGATCGGCCTACGAAAAAGCGGTGCGAGTTTCTTATCCTGAAAAAATCGTACAAGAATCGAGAAGGCTCTTACGAGCAGATTTTTTTTAAAACCCAGAGTGCCAGCGAGGCGCATAAGTCCCGATCCCGTGTCGCCTTAGGAACAGCGAAAACAACTCTCACGATTGTAATAGATTCTGCGGAACGGTATCCCTGGAAATTCCCCAAAGCGCAAATAGAACGTCGTAAGCTGCCTGCCGGAGATTATGCCCTGGTCGAAGGAGAAAAGATTCTGGCGACAGTAGAGCGGAAGACCTTTGATAATCTTCTTACAGATTTCAGTCGGATCGGGCCTCTTCATCAGATACTCGAGGAACTTTCTTCCTTTCCTTTTTCTGCAGTGGTGATCGAAGCGGATTATGGTGATTTTCTGGATCCACGGCAGCTTAAAAACCGATGGCCTCCCTCCCACGGCTACCGTCTTATTGCAGAACTTCAGGCGATGCATCCCCGCCTTCCCTTCATTTTTGCCCGCACCCGGAAGGAAGCGAATCTCTGGACCTATGGATTTTTTAGAGCCGTGATGAAACGGCGGGCAAAAGAACAAAAGGATGAAGAAGCAATCCTGGCCGCTGAACCAATTATCCCCTACTCCTCTACTTTACGGCTCGAAGAACGGATCCTTTCCTTTCTCTCTGCTGAACCGGAAGGGCTTACCCTCTGCGAACTGGGGGAATATTTGACGGACGCGGATACGAACCGTATCCGAAAATCTCTCTCCCGACTCCGTTCCCGGGGCTCACAGTCTTCTGCACGTCTAAAGGAGCAATGGGACGCTGGATGGCAAAAACCGGATAGTATTTTAACAGTACGATAGGAGGAATAAGGTGAAACAATCTTCTGGTATGGAAAGTTTCGCACGAAACCTATTGGAAAAGGTAGGAATTGAGATCAATGGCATTCATCCCTGGGACATCCAGGTACATGATCCAAAGTTTTACGATAGAGTCTTACAGGATCCGGAATTCCAATTCGGTGAAACGTACATGGATGGGCTCTGGGACTGTGATGCACTGGACGAAGCAGTAACCCGTATTCTTCGTGGGAACTTGCTTTCCAATCTAAAAGTTGGTTTTCGTACGATGTTACTTATTCTTCGTACCCGTTTGCTGAACCTCCAATCAAGATCCCGTTCCTTTCAGGTAGGAGAAACACACTACGATCTTGGAAATGACTTATACCAGGCTATGCTGGACAAACGAATGAACTATACCTGTGCCTACTGGAAAGGTGCCAGCACCCTGGATGAAGCGCAGGAAGCGAAATTAGAGTTGATCTGCAAAAAAATCAGTCTGCAGCCGGGTATGACAGTATTAGAACTTGGATGCGGATGGGGAAGTTTTGCAAAGTATGCTGCTGAGAACTATGGAGTTTCCATCCTGGGAGTCACCGTATCTAAAGAACAGGTAGAATTAGGAACAAAACTCTGTGCAGGACTTCCTGTGACATTAAAACTTCAAGATTATAGAGAAGTGACCGGTCTCTATGATCGTGTGATTTCCATAGGGATTCTGGAGCATGTCGGATACCGAAATTACAGGACATATATGAATGTGGTTAACCGTACTCTAAAACCCGGGGGAATCGCCTTCTTCCATACCATCGGTAGCAACACAAGTGTAACCAGAACTAATGCCTGGACTAACAAGTACATTTTTCCCAATGGGATGCTTCCCTCCATCGCTCAATTGGGAAGGGCCATGGAGGGGTTGTTCGTAATGGAGGACTGGCACAATATAGGGCCTCATTATGACCGAACTCTGATGTCCTGGTATGCAAACTTCGAAGCTGCCTGGCCTGAGTTAAAAAAACGGTATGATCAGCGGTTCTACCGTATGTGGAGGTTCTATTTATTGAGTGCTGCAGGAGGATTTCGGTCACGATCCTCTCAGCTCTGGCAGGTGGTTATGACAAAACCCGGAACAGAGCAACCCAATTGTCGATTTAGTTGAGCAGAATTATGATACGAACCGATGTTCTGGTCGTTGGCGGTGGGCCTGCAGGCACTACATGCGCGTGGAAACTACGCAAACTAGGAATCGATGTTCTCCTTATAGAAAAAGCATCTTACCCCCGGAATAAACCATGCGCTGGATGGATATCTCCAGAAGTACTGGAAGATTTAGAGATCCAGACCGGGGAATATCCTTATCCTCTGACTGTACTGAACGAGATCGATGTATCGATTCGAGGGTTACGGTTTCGGCTAAAGACCAGAGTTTTTACCGTTCGCCGAACCGAATTTGATGCCTGGCTGGCAGAACGAAGCGGAGTTCCGATCCACCAGCATGAAGTCCACAGCATCGTGCAAACAGACGGTGGGTATTTAGTGGATGGGATCTATTTCTGTCACTACCTTGTCGGAGCTGGCGGAACCTTCTGTCCGGTTGCACGAACCTTTTTCCGTTCACTCAAACCGCCTGAAGCTCGCTCCCGCATAGTAACACTGGAAGAAGAATTTCTGACAGGAAATTCAATGCAAACAACTATTCCGGTCGATAAAGCTACCCAGCAGAGCCGGGATAGGTCCTGTCATCTCTGGTTTTTTCAGGATGGATTCCCCGGATATGCCTGGTACGTGCCAAAAGAAGGGGGATGGCTGAACGTGGGATTGGGAGGTGCAAGCGAGAAGTTGAAACAACGAGGAGTTTCGATTCATAAGTACTGGGAACAACTGATCCAGCGCCTTGAAGCTCTTCATCTGATAGGTAAGGAAGAGTTTCACCCTCAAGGCTACGTGTATTACCTTCGGGGGAGGAAACCCATTCTTCAACAGGGCTCCGCATTCATTATCGGAGATGCAGCAGGCCTTGCAACCTCGGACATGGGTGAAGGGATCGGCCCTGCAGTTCGAAGCGGACTTATTGCAGCAGAAGCAATTGCAACCCAACGTCCCATCGATTACCGCCGGATACGACGCTGGTCAGAACCCTGGCCTTTTGGATGGCTATTAGGAAGGAGCTATAGGTAGAATCACTCTTTTACTCACTTAGAAACCCCTGAAGAAATGCCCGGAACTGTTCTAAGTCCCGGGAAACGATCGGATGGGCTTCCCGCAGTTTTCGAATTAAAAAATCCAATCTGTCCCAATCATATTCAAGTTCAAAATAATACCTTCGAAAATGACGAAACTTTAATAATTCAAGGAGCCGAGGATAATTTTCATCGGATACCACAGCCGGCCGAATACCTTCAAGATGAAAAGTCATTTTTTCCAGCAGTTCTGCATGCCAGCGCTTCCCAGTAAGGTTGTTTTCAAAGAATTGGGATATACGG
>JAGODW010000272.1 GCA_017998025.1 Spirochaetales bacterium | reverse complement strand
ACGGAAAAATCTTGAATTAAAGGGAATTCCCACGGAGTGCAGTGCGTTTCCAGGAACCTGGATACTTCCCGTATTTCCTGAAACAACGGACGGATCCCCTTTTCCCGCGGAAAGGCTGACTGCAGGGCCTCTTCCACATGATCGAATGAATCTATAAAAAAATCAAAATCGGGAGATTTCATCCGATACCGACAGGGTATCCACTGAATATGAGAGTAGATATCCAGCTCTTCCAGCAGAGGAAATACAATCCCCAGACTTTCAAACGATTGATCTCCTCCATCAAAATAGAAGTCACCCCTGCGGAACCCGGACATGCTGCCCCCCGTCTGGTGATTTTGTTCAACCACCGCTGTCTTCAATCCGAGGGACACGAGGTAATTAGCAGCAATCATCCCGCCAATTCCACCGCCTATCACTACAACATCAAAATCCTGCATGGCTCAAAGTGTACGACAAACAGCATCTCTTTGCCAAAGGTAAAATCTAGAAAAATCAGAATCCGCTCTTGAATTCCACGGCTGCCCCCTGTACAATCTTTTTTCCATGGCATCGGGTATCTTCAAGTATGTTGTTGTTCTTTTCGCAATGCTTGTAATGGGCTGCTCATCTAAAGATGCATACTATGCTATAGGCCCAAAGGATAAGGCGAAGGAGACGGAAGAATTACTTCGCCTCCTTCGGGATGAAAAACAGGAAGATGCGGGTAAATTTGTTCTTATCCAGCAAATTGCCCACAACTTGATGGCTGTTGGAAGTATAGAGCGGTTAAACGTATTTTTGACAACCTATGTGGAAAAAAACCCAAACGATTCATTTAACGCATACTACCTGTACCTTGTAGGTCAAAATTACAGTATGCAAAACAGTCCGCCTATTGCAGCTTATTACTACAATCGGGTGCTCCGAAACCATCCGGATATTATCGTGCAGGGTAACTCGATCCATTTCAACTGTTTGCAGGAGTTAATCCATCTTACTAAAGAGCCCGAATACCGAATCAACTATTATAAAGAGATTCAAGGACGATTCCCAAACAAGGTAGACCCGGGTTCTACCTACTACTACATGGGGAAAACCTATGAAACCCTGGGAGAATGGGAACAGGCAATCCAGATGTACACGAAATTTCTAAAATATCCGGAAACAGTAATTCCAGAAAATCCAGATGCCCGGCAGCAAATCGCCAACTACCTTGCTTTTCACGCATCGGATAAAAAGTGGATACGGGAAAGTCTGGAAGAAATTGTGAACGAAATCAAAAACGCTATAGCCCAACGGGATGTGAAAGCATTGCTGAATCTACGAGCCCAGGTAAATTTCTTCGCTATGTCCTGGGAACAGGATGAATCGGAAAGTTATGCGCAGGCTTTCTTCGACCTGGGAACTTTTCTGCGGGGTTCTACCGTTCGATATGCAGAGAACCTCGATATAGACTCCAATGCACAGGAAGCATACCTGGAAACCTGGGGTTGGACGTATCGGATTTCAACCTGGTATCTATACTTTCGCAAGATCCACTATCCACAGGATCCTTCAATTCATGGGAGATGGGAATGGGCAGGCATTTACTTCGGCGAAAAACTCTAATTTTCTCTCTGGTGTTCGGCGTTCTCGGGAAGACATATTCCTTTGGAGAACAGGACAGGATCCCGGAACAGTCGACGGTAATACCTACCGTTGAAACCCGTTCGGCTCAGAGAACCCTTCAGATCCCTGTCGGTGTTGATCTATCAGAGATCAGGCAGCCTCATACGGGGCCTGAAGTGTTATCCTCCCTATTACCTCTAACCCCCGAGGTCGAAGCAAACTTTCAACGAATCCTGAACTCACCCGAAGATAAGGCTCGAATTCTGCGAGCAATGGAACGGTCAAAACCTTATATTTCATTTATCCGACAAAAGATCCAGGAGTATAATCTTCCTCCGGAAATCTTCTTTCTACCCGTTGTGGAGTCCCTCTATAACCCCTATGCCCGTTCTCCTCAGGGTGCCGTAGGGATCTGGCAATTTATGCCGGACAGTATGCACCCCTGGATGATACGGAATGAATGGATGGACGAACGGAGAGATTTCTGGAAGTCTACCATTGGAGCATTGGAGAAATTGCGGATCAATTACCGGTATACAGGAGATTGGCTCCTGGCCTTAGCGGCTTATAATTGTGGATTAAATCGAATTCTTACCACAATGCGGGCTCATCCAGGCAAGGATTTCTGGGCGCTCTCCCGTGCACGTCTCCTTCCCCGGGAAACCCGGGCCTATATTCCTCGATTTCTGGCAGTAGCTCAGTATGCTTCCTACCTGGGCCGAAGGGGCCACCCCTTAGACTGGGAGCCGACCATTCAGTGGGCAACAATCCCTCTATCATTCCCCATCGATCTCCGGGTATTGGCCCGGAAGGCGGAAATTCCCCTGGATGAACTTCTTTCAGGGAACCGGGAATTGCAGTTTCCTATTACGCCCCCTTCTCCCTATACTTTGAAAGTCCCGGAGCAGTATAAGGAGAAAGTGTCTACTCTCCTGAAGCAAGAGAAAAATAGGCTGGTTGATTTTGTGGTTCATACAGTAAATCCGGGAGACACCCTGTATGACTTATCCCATCACTTCGGCGCTCCTCTTTCGATGATTCAGAATTACAATCCGGGAGTCCGACCCGAGACTCTCCAGATAGGGAAAAAGCTCCTTATCCCCCGGCTCCGGGATGTAGGGCCCTATGTCCCTAAATCTACCACAAAAGAAGATCCTGATGATTCACGACCTTTTATGAATACTTACACGGTACAGGCAGGCGACAACCTATGGAACATTGCGAGAAATTTCGGAACTTCTGTAAAGCGCCTGATTCGGGAAAACGGTATTCCCGAGGATGAGATGATCCATCCAGGCGATACTCTTAAGGTGCCTTGAAAAAAAGCCGAAGGAAAAGGCAGAGGCAGGATGAACAGTAGAGTACGATTCACTTTAACTGTATGTTTTTCTTTGTTATTCCTGGGGTATTTCCAGCCTGCCTTCTTGCCAGGGCAGGAGACACCTTTCCGCTGGAACGGGTCAGTGGATTGGAAAAGCTTAATCTTTACTCTCCGAATAGAAGGTTCTGTGCCCTCCTCTATTGTTAATCCACCGGCGGCAACGGCTGCAACTGAAAAAGCCATAGAAAAAGCATTGCCTCAGATATTCATTGAGGCAACATCAGAAATCCAGATAGACTCAAAAAGAACTTTAGCAGAGGAGTTCCAAAAATCTGATACGATCGCTTCGAACATTTTGCTTCAGGCATACTCCGGAAACCGGGGATTCCCCCGATACTCTTCTTCTCTGAATTCGGTAACCGTAGAATATTCCTATCCTTTGTACAGTACGTTTTCTCCCCTTTTCATCCGTCATACGCAGCCTATCGACATCCCCCGGATTCTTCACTGGACTCCCACAGCCCGATTCTCCGGAATCGTTATTTATGCAAAAGGGGAACTTCCCGTCTATGGGGAACACAGGATGGATCGATTAAAACCCGCGCTTTTCCCAGAACTTTTTACAGAAACCATGGATCCCGTTCTTCTAACTTCCATGGGTGATCCTCTACACCTGCGCAGGTGGGGAGTCGCAGCCTACTCTGATTCTTTCGATGAAACCCCCTATCTGG
>JAGODW010000271.1 GCA_017998025.1 Spirochaetales bacterium | reverse complement strand
CCTTCTTCATTCCTTACGCTTTAACCCCTATGCTTTTGGATCCAAAACGATCTTTAGTCCTTTCTTAGACTCAAATAGATCAAAGGCTTTTTTCCACTCTCCCAGGGGGAGCACATCAGATACGAGGGGCTTTAACTTTACCTGCCCCAGGGAAACCATTTGAAGAGCCCGTTCCCAGGAAATCCAGCGGGATCCAAGGGAACCGGTAACTTTAATTTCTTTATAGCAAATCCGTTCAAAATCCAGGGAAATCGGCTTACCAAAGAGTCCGATCTGGGTATACTGCCCTCGCTTTCGAACTGCCTGGATTCCGTCCTGAAGCCCCTTCTCATTGCCGGAGCATTCCAGTACTACATCCATTCCAACACCCCCGGTTATCTCCTCCACCGTTTCGGCTAAACTTTTCCTGGTCACATCCAGAATCCAATCTGCACCCAGAGTTTTAGCCATTTCTAATCGTTCTGCATCTACGGGCGTTCCTGTTACCAATACCCGGGCTCCTTCTGCTCTGGCTACCTGAAGTGTCGTAAGGCCCACAGCGCCAGGCCCTGAAACAAGTACAATATCCCCCGCATGAATATGGGTAAGCTCTGTTACAGCATGAATGATACAGGCAAGAGGTTCCATTAAGGCTCCCTCCAGAAAGCTGATGGATTCGGGCAGGGGGTGAAGCCTCTCTGCAGGTACCACTGTATAAGGGGCAAAAGCGCCATTGAACCAGTATCCGAGAGTTTTCCGTTGATTGCAGAGATTGTAGAATCCCTCCCGGCAATGCATACAGACTCCGCAATATGCATAGGCTGTTTCAGACACCACCCGGTCTCCTGGTTTCCAATTTTCCACCTGGGATCCCACCTCTACGATTGTACCGCTGAACTCATGTCCCGTCACCACCGGCGGCCGTACCGGAATGGCTATATCACTATGAAAAATATGAAGATCTGAACCACAGATCCCTGTATACTGTACAGCGATTTTAACTTCTCCCGGCCCCGGTTTGGGTTCAGGGATTTCCCGCAGTTCCATATTCCCCGGGCCTGCGGCGTATTTTACCAATCCTTTCATTTTTTTCCTCTCCTCTTTTCTAATAGTCCCTTTGCTTTTTCTACGATCCGCTCTGAAGTTAACCCGTATTTTTGGAGCAGTGCTTCATAATCTCCTGACTCCGCAAAGGTGTCCTGTATTCCTACAAAAGCCATAGGAACCGGTGCAGAAACACTCAAGGCCTCAGCTATGGCACTTCCCAACCCTCCATGGATCGAATGTTCCTCTGCCACAACGATTCCCCGGGTTTCCTCTGCACATTTCTGTATCAGCTCGGTATCCAGAGGTTTTATCGTATGGATATTTACTACCCGGGCAGAGATTCCGGAAGTTTCAAGTTGTTTTGCCGCCTCCAGGGTCCGGTGAACCATGTACCCGGTAGCAATCAGCGTCACATCATTCCCCTTTCTTAGTACCTTACCTTTACCCAGAGTAAAGGGCTGCGAATCGTTTTCCTGTATATCAGGGCATTCATTCCTATGGAGCCGTAAATATACGGGCCCTTTATGCAACACGGCAGCCTCGGTAGCAGCTTTTGTATCTGCCCCGTCCGCAGGGCTAAGTACCGTCATGTTCGGCAATGCCCGCATAAATGCAATATCCAGGATAGAGTGATGACTCGCTCCATCGTACGAATCGGAAAGCCCCGCATAGGTACCTGCCAATTTTACATTGAGTTTTGTATAGGCAATCAGACTCCGAATCGGGTCTCCGCACCGGAGTACCATGAAACAGGCAAACGTATTCACAAAGGGAATCAACCCCGTTGTCGAGATACCGGCAGCCATCGTAGCCATATTCATTTCAGCAATTCCCACATCAAAAAATCGTTCGGGGAAAGCTTCTCCGAATAGAATAGTACGGGTAGAATTGGAAACATCCGCATCAAACACTACGATCTCGGGATACTGTTTACCAAGTTCCACCAATGTTTCCCCGTATACTTGTCGCATTGCCTTTCCTGTTGTTGCTGCCATCATTTCCCCCCTTCCAGTTCAGCGAGCGCTGCCTCATACTCCGCTTTGCTGATCGGCTTTCCATGCCAGGTATGTTTCCCTTCCATGAAAGAAACCCCCTTTCCTTTTACTGTCTGAGCTATGATGATGGTAGGTTTTCCCTTCATTGTTTTTGCCTGTTCAATGCTTGCCACAATTTCTTCAATATTATGTCCATCAATGACCTGTGTATTCCAGCCGAACGACTCCCACTTGGCTCTGACATTCCCCAGGGGCATAATCACGTCCACCGGCCCATCCAGCTGGACTCCATTCTTATCCAGTATGGCAATCACGTTGTCTAATCCATACTTGGCTCCAGCCATAGCAGCCTCCCAAACGATTCCTTCCTGTATCTCTCCATCCCCCATCAGTACATAGGTGTAGAAATCTTTCTTTTTAAGCCGGGCTCCGATGCCCATTCCCAGGGCTGCAGAAAGTCCTAATCCCAAGGGACCTGTGGATAGTTCGACTCCCGGAGTTTTATTGGCATATGGATGACCTTGCAAGCGACTTCCAATCTGTCTCAGGGTGGATAGTTCTTCTTTTGGGAAAAATCCCTTCTCCGCCAGAGCAATGTACAACATAGGAGCTGCATGCCCTTTGGCTAAAACAAAGCGATCCCGATCCTCCCAGGAAGGGTTTTTCGGATCGACCCGCATTACTTCAAAGTAAAGAGCTGTAATGATTTCTGTAGCAGATAAGGATCCTCCCGGATGCCCTGTCTGAACCTTGTACAAGGTTTCTATTAAGGTTTTTCGAAACTGTTTGCATAATCCGTCTAAGTTTCCTCTTTGTTCCGCGGTTAAACCCATGCGACCTCCTAACCAAAGACCGTATATTTAACAGTTCTTGTATAATAAAGATATATCAGATTATGCCGTACATCCCCCCCCTTGTCAAGATTCCGTCCAAAAAAAGAGATTCCTATTCCATACTTCGAGCAAGTACAAAGAGATAATCAGACATTCTATTTAGATACCGCTGGCAAGGCAAAAGTTCATCCCTCTGGTATCTTCTAATAAGAGCAACGATAGACCGTTCTGCCCTTCGACACACAGCTCTGCATACATCCAGCCGGGCAGAAACCGGTGTATCTCCCGGAAGGATAAACTCTCCAGAGATTTCCGTTTCTTCCAATAGTTCTTTTTCCCATTCTTCAAGGGAAAGAATATCCGCCTCCTGTAGGGTATCGAGGGAAGGAAAAAGGGGATTCGAAGGGGGGGTGGCTATTTCTGAGCTGATTTTTCTTAGAAACCGCTGGAGCGTTTTTATCTGCTCTTGATGGGGATGTAACCCTTTTTCGGCACGTGCCCACCCAAGAAAAGAAGTTAATTCATCTATATCTCCCAGGGTTTGGAAAACAAGATCATCCTTTGGCAACCGCTCTCCGCTGTAGAGGGAGGAGAGGCCATCATCTCCCTTTCGCGTAGTTATACGATCAAATGGAATCTTTCCCCTCATTGTGCGCCACGACTCAAATTGGGTTTCAGCTGGCCTGAAGGAACTTTTGGAATAATCGCCAGAAGTTTGACAGCTTCTGCCCCTACAAGGAAAAAGAAATCATCCCTATAGAGGATCAGAGTTTCCTCCCCTTCTCCCAGC
>JAGODW010000270.1 GCA_017998025.1 Spirochaetales bacterium | reverse complement strand
TATCCGACTGATAGGGTATGATACGGATCTTTTTAAAACAAAAAAGCTGGGAGATATCGATGGCTGTGTATTCGCCTTTTCAGAACCGGATGAGGGGGTATACGAGCGGATGGAAGAACGGGGAATTCCGGTTGTAGAGCTAAATCGGATTTCATCATCCCGCAACTATGTGTCCTGCGATAATGCGGCAGGGATGCGGATGCTGATGAAGGAGATCCAGGCGAAACGCTCCCTTCCGATCCGGCCCTTCTACCTGGGTTTTTCCCAGATCCCCCCCATACAGGAACAGAGACTCCGGGGCTTCTTAGAAGCGTTGTCCGACCTGCCAGAGGAAAAGCAACAATCGCTAGAACCGGCTCCCTATTATACCCTGGCAACTCTGGGAGAAATAACGCCGGATCTTCTTCATAGGTTAAAGAAGGAGGGGTACAATTCGATCCTCTGTTTCAACGATGTGGTTGCCGTGTATTTTTATCAGTGTGCCCTCTCTCAGGGGTATCGAATTCCAGAAGATTTCTCCCTTACCGGATTTGATAACTCTCCGGTTCTCGATCTGCTGAATCGGAGGATCGATACGATAAATCTTTCTGTATTTCAGCTGGCGAAAGAGGCGGGAATCTGGTTGAGGAAAAGGATCATGTATCGGGAAGAGGGGACGATTCAACGATTGATCGAAGGGGAGTATATCCCGGGTGAAACCATTGGAGGAAGGAGGTAGGGATGAAGCAGGAAACCATCCAGGTGAGGGGAACTTCTGTTCCTCTCTATAGAGTCCATACTCTGGTCATTGGAAGCGGGGCCGCTTCGTTAAATGCGGCTGATAGGCTCCATGAGTTTGGAATTACAGATCTTGCCATCGTAACGGAAGATCTGGAGGGGGGAACTTCCCGAAATACGGGAAGTGATAAACAGACCTACTACAAACTTGCCGTTGCTTCCCCGACCCCTGATTCGCCCTACGAAATGGCGCAGGCCCTGTTTTCCGGAGGCTCCATGCATGGAGATATCGCGCTGGTAGAATCAGTCTGCTCTCTCGAAGCGTTCTATCATTTATTAGGGATCGGCATTCCGTTTCCCGCAAACCGGTACGGGGGGATTGTCGGGTACAAGACCGACCATGATCCGAAGGATCGGGGGACCTCTATTGGCCCCTATACCTCCCGGGTAATGGTAGAAAGTCTGCTCAGGGAAGTACAGCGGAGAGGAATTCCGATTTTTGATCATCACCATGTGGTAAAACTCCTGGTAAAGGAGGGGAGAGCCCTGGGAGCCGTGGGGATCGATGTGAACCGTTTGGATGACGGAACGTATGGCCTGGTTTTGTTCATTGCGGAGAATACTGTATTTGGCGTGGGAGGACCCGGGGGGATCTACGAGGCTTCGGTGTATCCCTCTGTTCATACAGGGGCTATCGGATTAGCCCTGGAGGCAGGGGCAGAGGCGGTGAATCTAACAGAGTCCCAGTACGGGCTCGCTTCTACCCGGTTCCGGTGGAATGTATCCGGTACCTACCAGCAGGTGATCCCCCGATACATTTCAATAGATCCGAACGGAGGAGATCCAGAGGAGTTTCTAAGACCGTACTTTTCCAGTTTAGGAGATATGTGTTCCGCTGTATTCCTTAAGGGATACCAATGGCCTTTTGATCCCCGAAAAATACTGAACCAGGGTTCTTCCCTGATCGATATTCTGGTGTACCGGGAAACCGTGTTAAAGGGGAGGAAGGTATTTCTGGATTACTGTAATAATCCAGGGGAGACTTTGTCCGGCAATCGTAGCGGGAAGAGCGAACTATTTCGTTTCGAGGATCTTTCCCCCGAAGCGTACACGTATCTTGCGAAGTCTGAAGCTCTATTCGGCCGGCCGATCGACCGGCTGGAAAAAATGAATCCCCTTGCGATTGAACTGTACAAAAGCCATGGGATCGATCTATACAAGGAACCCCTGGAAATCGCCGTATGCGCCCAGCATAACAACGGAGGATTGTCTGCGGATTTGTGGTGGGAATCTACCAATGTGGATCGGTTATTTCCTGTTGGTGAGGTAAACGGTACCCACGGGGTGTATCGTCCTGGGGGCTCAGCCCTGAACTCCGGACAGGTGGGAAGTTTACGGGCGGCCCGTAAGATTTCTGAAGTGTACAACCGATCGGACCTCTCTCCCTCTATCTGGCAGGAGACAGCCTTTAAAGGGACGGAAGAGATCCTGCGGATAATTGAAACGATTCTGGATCCGGCGCATGGTACAGATGCCTCTGTAGACAAGTATCGGAGAGAATTTCAGCGGAGGATGACACAAACAGGAGCCCATATCCGGTCTTTAGATACCGTTCGAAAAGCTGCCCGGGAAGCTCTGGAGCAGGTGGGCAGATTTACTTCGGTCCGGATCCAGTCACTCCAGGATTTGCCCGTTGCCCTTCAGAATCGGCACCTCGTAGTAGCCCATGCCGCATACCTATCCGCGATCGAGGCGTACCTCGAAGCAGGAGGAGGAAGCCGGGGTTCCTATCTGGTGATGGATCCCGAAGGAACGCGGATTCATCCGGCCCTCGAACCCGAATGGATGTTCAAACCAGAGGATGAAGCATTCCGGGACCGTCTCCTGTTGAGCGTTTGGAACGAAGGCAGGTTTTCCCATCGATTTGTGCACCGGCGACCCATCCCGATGGAAGAATACTGGTTTGAAACCACCTGGCAGGCACATCGGGAGAAAAAATACTACCAGGAGAGAGGAAGGGGAGTGTAACCTGGGGGGTGGCTGGATCAGATAGAACAACGGAAACCAGAATAAACCAGGATAGTTGCCTTATCGGAGATAGCTAACTTTTCTTAGATTATGAAGCAGTAGATACTTATAACGGCTCTCTACTTAGTACTAATAAACATACTCTTAAGGAGAACCTTTATGAGATTTTACAAAGAAGTATATCAATTCAACACTACAATGAACGTTCCATCCCTTTTAAAGCAGAACTCTATACCCAGATAGAAAAGACGCACTCCCAGTACAATTGCTATACAAACCTGGAACCGAGAAAAATGAAGAGTGGAATTTTCAACCCTGTAGCAGCATCGAAAGGGGCAAAGCACAACAGGTACGATTTTGTGCATAAAACCAGGGGTGTGTCCCTCAAGGAGAGCAGTTATTGAACCTCTCGGAATTTACATCGAATTGGCTTTGCATAATCTCTTTAGGATCCACGTTTGTAAGCGTATCCCTGTTGACCTTTCTCTCAAAGGGTTTTTAATGTATGGTACAATTATTGACAAAAGTATCAAATACTTCGATGATTGTATTATGAGTGCATACAGAGATATTAACAAGAAGTATATAGAGATCGCTGAACAATTACGATCTGAAATCCTTTTCGGAAAATACCGTGTAGGAGAGAAGATTCCTACTATCAGGGAACTGGCAATAAGGTTTCATGTGAATCCTCAGACAGTGAACAAGGCAACAGCCTATCTGGCCAGTTTAGGGTATTTAGAGCCTCGACAAGGAAGGGGTTCTATTGTCACATATCCCGAAAGCGGAAGCAGTACCCGAAGCGGAATTTGGATGCTGATTGACAGGAATAGAAGCAGGTTGCTCACGAACTTGGATGAGGTATCGAACTATCATGCGAAGGATATTTATTTAACCTATCTTCTAA
>JAGODW010000269.1 GCA_017998025.1 Spirochaetales bacterium | reverse complement strand
CTACAGCTTCGGGAAGCTCTACCGCGATGTTCGCTGCGAGAGTACGGAACCCATTAAAAATATTCCATTCCATCACAGGGGTGTTCCCTGTAGCCATAAGAACGATCATAGTTTCTCCTACTGCCCTTCCCAGCCCAATCATCACTGCAGAAAAGAGTCCACTCATGGCCGTAGGAATTACGACTCGTATCGTGGTTTGCCAGGGAGTAGCTCCTGAAGCAAGGGCAGCTGCTCTTAAATGATGGGGAACACTATTCAGGGAATCATCAGAAAGGGTGTAGATGATGGGGATAATGGAGAATCCCAGCATGAAACCCACAACAAGGGTATTCCGTTGAACATACGTTCCCAACACCGTCCCAATCAGAGGGAAAGGCATACGGGAATCTAATCCCAGCACAGTCAACAACTGGGCTAATCCAGAAGAAATCAAGATCGTTAACAGCGTTCCCAGGGCGAACTTTCCCAGTTCCCACACACCCTGTTGGGTGGTTGTATCAACAGAATGCTTTTCAAGGTAGGGTCTTACGAACTTTGCCAAAATCCAGAGAGAAACTCCCAGGGAGATCGGCATAAGGAGGATAAACCATCCCGGTGCGCCTGTGCCGACTCTAAAAGACAGCCATCCCTTTAGATCCCCATAAAAAAGCACCTCCTCCACGAGGGGTCCGCCCAGAACTGCCAGGAGAAAACCCAGGGGGAGGGAGAAACCCATCATCCAGAGAAATCTCTGATTAGAGATTCGAACAAACAACCTTTTTGGCAAAATCTGTACAAAATATCCTGTAATAAGGAACGCAAAGGGTATGGTAAAAAATGCGGCAAGAATGGAAGGAACTACTTTCTCAGTAAAGGGTGCAAATACCAGAGCAGCGAGAAACCCCAATACGACACTGGGTAAGCTTGCCATCATCTCTATAGCTGGTTTTATCAGGGAACGGGTTGCGGGCTGCAGGAACTCACTGGTATAGATAGCTGCAAGAATCGCAATGGGTACGGCAAAGAGAAGGGAATAGAAAGTGGCTTTAAGAGTACCAAAGATAATGGGGATCATCCCATACTTCGGCTCAAAATGATCCGTGCCCCCGGAGGATTGCCATTGATGCTCAGGAACCGGGCTTCCCTCATACGAAACTTTAGAAAAGAGCCCTTTTAAAGATGCTTCTGGATACGCAGGATCAAATTTGTATAAACGCAGGTCATTTCCTGTAATCACACCCACTAGATCATCCTTGGGGCTGATAACGATCTCCTTCACTTTTGTATCCCCCCTATGATCATCCAGGGCTGGATACTCGGCAATCTGCCTTTCGCTCGTTACATAGAAGGCTCGTATACTCCCGTCCGCGTACCCCGCTGCTACGATCCTCTTTCGTGAAGAACTCTGGAGGGAAGTTACTGGAGCAGGCCCCTCAAAGGTATGGGCATGCATAAGGGATACTCCGTCGGATGTTTGTGTCTGTTCCCCGGAAGCAAGATACCAGGTAGTAATACGACCCCTATTGTCACCCACAAGAATCGTACTTTTCCCCAACAACATCCTTGCTGCTGTAACCTTCAAGGAAGAATCTGTGAAAAAGGAACCCTCCTCAGCGATTTTGGGCTCATTGAGATTCCGCATATCTACCCGCAGAAAGGCTCCTGATTCCCAGAGGATGTAAACGGTATCGGCCGTGTAGTTCAGTAAGAGGAATTTAGGAGTACCTCGAGCGGTGATACCTGGAATCGAGAAATCTATGCCTTCTGCTGTAGTAGTGACGCCGCCAGTCAGAAGATTTGTCTTTTTTGAAATCGACCTTAGAGACAAAATCCCATTAGAATCCAGGGTGACAAACACCGGCCCCTGCGAACGTACCGTTTGGTCGATAAGAAGTATGGGGCCTGAGTTATCGGGCAGGATCCGGGGCTCCAAAGAAATGGCCAGGTTTTGCACCCGGATCTGTCCTGCAGGAGTCATCTGTGCCGTATTTCCATCCAGAACCTTTAGCTCGCCTTCGGATAGATCCTGATACTCCTCCCCCAGTTGACCGGGCTCAAAAAATGCCGTTTCAAAGTAGATCCTCCCAAGCTGGGTAGATCCATCCCTAAATCCTGCTGCTATCCATCCACCGATGGAATCATAGGATAGAGCGGTAGGTTGTTCCAGAAAGAGGGTATGTTCAGCTAAGATCTCTCCCGTATCTGTACGAAAATGGAGAAGTTTCTCTCCATTTTGTAGTCCAATGAACCCCGAAGTAAGAAACTCATCTACTGCAAGAAACTCTGGAGTTTCCCCCGAAGGAAGGGTAAGAGTCTTATCTTTATACGGGACAAAAGAACCCTTCTCCCTGAGGGGAAGTACTACAGAGGCAAGGAATATGAATACAAGGAATACTGCGGCAATAACGCCAATCCCTGCTACGGAAATGACTCCTTTGGTTATGCGATCAATGAAAATCACCCGGGGCTTTGTCTTCCGGGTTCTCCGGTACCCCGTAAAGGTAGCGCTTGCCACAGTACTCTCCTTAATTAACGGATTCCTACTTTTGCCAGTTCTTCTCGGGCTATCGCATTCGTAATGGGAAAGTACCCATCCTTAACAACATCCGATTGACCCTGCCGGCTAAAAATGTACCGGATAAATTCTCTCCTCAGAGGGTCTAACTGACTGCCTGGACGGTAGTTTACATAGATGTAGAGGAACCGGGAGAGAGGATAGTCCCCACTATAAGCATATTCAGGGGTAGCGGGGATCATACGTTTGCCTTGACCAGAAGAAAGAGGTACTGCCCGTATATCGGCGGTGAGATATCCAATTCCTCCGTACCCGATGGCCCCTTTATCCGAGGCAACGCCCTGTACTACGGAAGATGTTCCCGGCTGTTCTTTCACAGTCACTTTATAATCTCCGTTGAACAGCGCGTGCTCTTTAAAAAATCCATAGGTGCCGGATGCTGAGTTACGGCCGTAAAGACTGATCGGTCTATTGGCCCACTCTCCGGTAAGTCCCAGGTCTCCCCAGGTCTTAAAATCAGAAGGATAGCCTCCCTTTCGGGTACTGGAGAAAATGGCATCTATCTCCTGAAAGGTTAAGCCTCTCTGAACAATCGGGTTGTCCTTATGCACGTACACAGCCAGCATGTCTATGGAAGTCCGTAAAGCTGTAGGGGGATACCCATAGCTTGCCTGGAATTGATCTACCTCAGCAGATTTCATCATCCGGCTCATAGGTCCAAACTGCGCGGCACCGGAAACAAGAGCCGGAGGAGCCGTGCTCGAACCTTTTCCTTCAATCTCAATCCGAACGTTGGGGTATCTTTTGATAAAACCCTCTGCCCAGAGAGTCATCAGGTTGTTCATCGTGTCGGAACCAACACTCTTGATGCTCCCTGACACGCCCGAAACAGGGGTATACGCCGGTAGAGCGGAATCCACCGTCACCTGAGCCATACCAATCATTGCTGTAATCAATAGAAATGCAACAATCAGTAATCTTTTCTTTTTCATGCGATCTCTCCTTATATTCAGAGAATTTAGATCGGTCCCTGACGAGACCCTTTTGTTGATAAAAATCATTGTGTTTTGTTAAAAAAGCATTAAAATAAGATTTAAAAATAATAAAAAATGAGGAAGGGCTGCATTGTAGGAGTACTTTTAACCGTTTTCTAACGTTGA
>JAGODW010000268.1 GCA_017998025.1 Spirochaetales bacterium | reverse complement strand
CTACCAGATGCACGGCCTGGTATTGATTGATCGAAAAGGCTCAGTGCTTCGAAATGCGATTATCTGGTGCGACAGTCGGGCAGTTCCCTACGGAGAAAAGGCTTTTCGGGAATTGGGGGAAACCCATTGTCTGAAACATCTTTTAAATTCTCCGGGTAATTTCACTGCTTCAAAGCTCGCCTGGGTGAAAGATCAGGAACCTGAACTCTTTCGGTCAATCGATAAGATTCTTCTTCCAGGGGATTATATCGCGTATCGCCTTACCCGAGAAATTACCACAACCCCGTCAGGCCTGTCAGAGGGAATACTCTGGGACATGAAAGAGGATAGAGTAGCAGACTTTCTCCTTCAGTACTTCGGATTTCCCCGGGATTTGATCCCCACCGTTGTCCCTACTTTCTCTATACAGGGTCGGGTTACGGTTGATGCGGCAAAGGAACTGGGTATTCCCCCAGGCATCCCTGTTGCCTACCGTGCGGGGGATCAACCAAACAACGCCTTTTCTCTCGGAGTGTTAGAACCAGGAGAGCTGGCCGCCACTGCAGGAACATCCGGCGTTGTCTACGGAATCCTGGATCATCCTGCGTACGATCCCCTATCCCGGGTAAACACTTTTCTCCACGTTAATCATCTACCCGCCAAACCCCGGCTGGGAGTGCTCCTCTGCCTGAATGGTACCGGAATCCTGTACCGGTGGTTAAAGCAGAATACTGCAGAATTGGGGCCGCACGGTTACTCGTATGCAGAGATGAATGAACAGGCAGCTAAAGCCCCCCCTGGTTCTGAAGGACTTATAATTCTTCCCTATGGAAATGGAGCAGAGCGAACCCTGGAAAACCAGGAACCAGGGGCAAGGATCCAGAACTTAAATTTCAACCTCCATCAACGGGAACATCTCTGGAGGGCAGCCCAGGAAGGGATTGTGTTTGCCCTGAACTATGGACTGGAAATCATGCAAACCTTAGGAATAAAAATCCAGACAGTAAAAGCAGGGCATACAAACATGTTCCTGAGTCCCCTGTTCCGGTCTGTATTTACCGCGGTAACCGGTGCGGAGCTTTTTCTCTATGAAACGGATGGGGCCGAAGGAGCAGCGCGGGGAGCCGGGATCGGAGCCGGCCTTTTTCGGTCCACAACAGAAGCTTTCCACGGATTACAGCTGAAAACCTCTGAAAAAGCAGAACCTGAAATGATCAGCCGGTATGGAGAAGTTTACGCCACATGGAAAGCTCACTTAGAAAAAGCCCTCTCTTAATTCCCCTAATGGATTAAGTCGGAGGGTCGTTTTTCGACGAACCTCGAATTCAGAACCGCATTAAAAATTCTTCTTCCGGTTTTTTATGCTGGTACTTTACAGCAAATATCCCATGATCTTCTAGAAAGAAAGAACCTACCGGATACCGTTCGAAGCGGGGATCGTTCCTCCACGGGATTCCCCAGATCTGGATCTCTCTATACGGTTTTGCTCCTTTAAAGATAAAATGGTGGATTGCTCCCACGGGAAAGCGGAACCGGAATCGATATTCCTGCGGCTGGATAGAGATCTCTGAAACATCCGCAGCTATGAAAAGCCAATTCCCTCTTCCCAGTTCCTTTGAAAGACTGATAAATCGGGGATAGTAGGGATTTTCCTGAACCCAGGGGTAGATCTGCTCCGGAGAAATCTTCCCCTCTGTCCCTTGAAAGGTTTGATCGGAAAAAAGGATCCTCTGAGGCAGAAATCCCTGCCTATCCGACAAGCCCAAGGAAGATAGAATCAAATCCCGGCCGATAGAACTTAACACTTCATCCTTCTCTGCATTCCCGGCTAACATTAAGACCCTTCCCGCCTGGATAGAAGCAGCCACATCTACCCTTCCTGGCTCCCATTCAAGAAAGAATCCTTCTTTTAATTTTACGATTCCCGGAAAAACAATAGAGTTAATCAAGGAGCTGAACCGATCGAATGGTTTTAAAAGGGCCGGGTCTATAGAAGAAGCAGTATAGTAGGAAGTAAGCATCCCCAACGCTACAGGCAAGTTTACCTGTTGCAGATCAATCTCACTGGAAAATCGTACCAACTCATCCCATACCGGAGGGGAACCTCTGTCCGCAGCAAACTGAATGACATTCCCACCGAGAAACACCGAGGGATCCCCCTGCCGTATCTGGGATAGGAGAGTGTTCGATACAGCAGCATCATCCTGCTGGAGTCTATCTGCCCAATTTAATAAATCCCCAAGGTATACAGAAGAGAAAAAGGTGAGTTGGTCTACATGTAAGGTAGCTGCCTTCTGAGCCTCCTCCAGGAGCAGACCATACTCATTCCTCCGGATCGATTCAGCCAGAAGTGCCACCAGTAAAGGTTCCTGGAATTCGTTCGTACCCTTTGCCGTTACCCAGGTACCTGTTTCTGGTGCATATCTACCGCTCTTCCATCCAGCATATGCTCCTGATACATATTCATCCAACCGGCGTCTATACTGTTCGGCTGTTGTGGAACTGCTCTGATTGGCATACCATTGCCTGAAAGAATCTTTTGTTCCCGTAGAGGCCGGGGCCATCATGAATAACTGCGCTCCAGATAGCTCCTGGTTTATTACCAGTCTCTGCCGGGCCATGTCGATCTGCGAATCCCGTGGAAGAGTTAGAAAGAAATCCTTATCTTTGTATTTCACCGAGATAATGGGCATCCGTTCTACACTATTCGCTTTTGCTCCATCCACAACAGCAAAACGGAATACAATACTCCTGGGTTGCAGGTTGGCAAGATTTTTATTGCCATTCACAATTAAAGAATTGCGCTTTGCATCTATGCTGAAATCAAGAGCGACGTCTTGTTCAAATTTTAGACGAAATCCTTTCTCGTGCTTCGTATAATCCAGCAATCCCACCTGGAGGAGATTACCAGCCTGGGTAACGAGCTCTACTTTCCATCGATCTCCGAAAGGGAAATCAATACCCTGATACCGTACATGAAGTTCCGTTATCCGCTTATCCGTTGGATCCGGTGATTTTGTTCCTACCACCTGGAGTCCGTTTAAGGAATCGAAGAATTTTTCCGCCCGTTTTCCAAACTGAAAGAACAGGAGTCCTAGAATAACACCGATATAGATCAACGGTACAAGGAAATACGTTTTTATATTGCGGTCAATCATTGCCGCATTGTAACAACAAGGGTACCTGGTGGTAAAGTAGAACATAGGACTCTACACGCATCTCCCTGTGCGATTCACTTTCTCACAGAATCCCTCAGTTCACCCAATCTTTTTTCCCTCTCTTTCACAAACCGTTCGATCCCCTCTAGAATATACGACGGCGATAAGTGCGCTTCTTCCAGAACCTCTTCAACGGTACCTCCTGTCCTCCACCGATTGTCCCAGTCGGAACTCAGGGCATACCGTTCCGCCACCTTATTGAACAACCAGGGATGCATCAACCAGCGTGCCGACGTAGTTACTACCGTGGAATCCATCTGATCCTGGGGACTTAAAATACGGTTCCGATATTCTTCGCTCTGACGGGCGAATAGTTCAGGGCTTACAGCTACAACGATCTTTACGTTTAACCCTTTCTTATCCAGGTCCGGCAAGAGTTTGATCGTATTTGCCACTGCACTCGTACCCTGTACGATAAGTACGCCTCCTTTCGGCTGATCAGGTTTGAAATCTCTCATGAGGTAAGCCC
>JAGODW010000267.1 GCA_017998025.1 Spirochaetales bacterium | reverse complement strand
TCAGGAACAGAATGAGAGAGTTCCCGGGAGGCAAGGTATTCCCGGTACTTTCCGGGATCTACCTTAAACCCAACAATACAATCCTGGAGAGTTGAGCCAGCTTTTTTTAAAGCTTCCGAGGCTTCCCGTATTAGCTGTTTGCCATCTACCAGACGACCGCTCCGGCTGGAAAGCCCACAATGAGGGATGGTGTATTTTTCTACAATAGAAGGATCGAGCTTTTTGAGGAAACTTTTCAAGGTTGTAATAGACTGTTCGAGGGAAGAATTCGGTAGAACAATTGTTATCCCATCCTCTCCATATTCGAATACTAAATCTTCAAATGCAATAGAACTCTGAATGCTTTTCGCTAAAGATATGTATGCCTCATCCGTCTTGTTTATTCCCGGTACCTGGAGCAATACAAGGGTTAGGTCTTGTTCGTTGAATGCCGCACGTTCCAGCTCGAGGGATAGTCTTTTTTCAAGGTGCTCTTGCCATCCGATCCCGGTGGTGGGGGAAAAAAGACATTGTGGTACCTCTTCTTCCTCCAGGGTTTTTTTTTGCTGAGAAGAAGAACCGGGAGACTCAGATGCAGTCGCTGCAGCCATCCCGGCTGGCATTGTTACAATATCGGGAGGGGCTGCAGGTGCGGGGGCTGTCGGTGAATGGGTTGAAGAGGCATGAGCGGTGATGAGAGGTTCCTGCCGTCTCCCCATAAGGTAAACTACAGCTGTAATTCCAGAAAAAATAATCAGAATAAGTATCGAATCCCGAAAAATCGGGACCAGTTCAGCGGGATTAAATAGGAGAAACAAGGCATCCAGAAGGTAGGTTGTATCCGGAGGAACAGCGAGAGAGGAAGTGATCTTACATTGGGTAAAGGTATTATAATCAAACTGGGGTAACCCTTTGATCGAATCGAGTTCAGAAGGGGGAGTAGAGAGCACTTCCGAATTTCGTGCCCTGAGATAGTAAATGCCCTTATCGTATGAGTAGATAACCACCAGTTGGAGAGGGGGGAGGGTTAGGAAACTGGAATCTATAGCGGATCTAAATGCCGGGGATTTAAAACTTTTTTCTGCTGCAAGTGCTCCCTCAATACTTCCCCGAATACGAGCAAATGAATACCTTGCTGTTTGTAAACGATCGTCCCTTACTGTTTGAATTCGGAAGAAGGTAAATCCCAGAATCCCTATGAGTATTATAATACTTAGAAATGTATAGACGGTTACAAATTTTCTTCCCATACTCTTATTATATGCGAAAAGTTCTAATTGTGTAGAATATTTTTATATATTTGGGTAGGGGGTCTACAAGTTAAAGGAGGCTTCTATGAAGATTAGAAGAAGAATGCTTCCGCCGGGATGGTATCCCGATTCGGAATCAGAGATTCGGCAAACAATTCAGGAATGGAGGAAAGAACTCGGAGTTGTGAAACAGACCGCCCGGGCGGGGATTGCCCCCCATGCGGGATGGTTTTTTTCCGGTGCATTGGCCTTTCAAGTTGTATCCTCCTTTGTACCAGCTGAAACCTGCATTGTGGTAGGAGGGCATTTAAGCCCGCGGGACAGAATCCACCTATATCTCTATGATGCATTTGAAACTCCCCTCGGTGAACTTTCAGCGGATAGCACATTGATGGAATCGATTGTGCATCAGTTTAATCCCATACTGGACAGTGAACCAGACAACACGGTAGAGATACAGCTTCCCCTGATAAAAGCCTGTTTCCCTTCCATTCGCGTTGTATGCCTTAGGTGTCCCCCTTCGGTAGAGGCCATCCACCTGGGAGAGTACTTAGGAGGACTGATGCTGGAAACCGAACGTTCCTTTACCGTTCTGGGATCTACAGATCTTACCCACTATGGGCCGAACTACGGATTCATGCCAAAAGGGATGGGAAAAGAGGCAATGGACTGGGTTATGCAAGAAAACGATCGGGGCTTTTTAACTGCTGCTCAGAGGATGGATGTAGAAGGAATGTTAACCCATGCCCTGGAAAAGAACTCTGCTTGTTCTGCCGGTGCTGCTGCAGTAGCCGCCTCTTTTGCTCGAACTTTAAAGTTGAACGGGCAACTCCTATCGTATGCAACCAGCTGGGAAAAACATCGGTCGTCTTCTTTTGTAGGGTATGGAGCTGTGATCTATGCGTAAAGATGTTGCTCAATTTTTTTTACAGCCCATTCTCGGCTTTGAATTAACAATTCTGCCGGAGAAAAGAGGGTATCCGGACATTTCCTCCGCAGAACAGCGGTAATAGGAAGGAGGGTTGTCCAGAGATTCCGTTCGTCCTGGCTTAGGGAATCGAGGTAGGATATAACCGGATCCGAAGGATCGGGCAGTGCTTTAGTTTTGTGCAAGTAGGAGGTTAGAAACTCTTGCCAGGAGGAAGAAGGAATCCCAGCTGCTAAAAGCCGGGGGGTAAAGGAAGATGAAATAGATGGATTCGCCGGTACATGAATCGGTTCTCCTTTTCCTTTTATGGGAATGATTCGTGCAGGTAATTTGCCAGCAGTTTCTTCCAATCGTTCTTTATAGCTGATCATAGGTTTTGTTGTATACCGCAACCCCTCTTCTCCTATCCGCTTTTCCAGAACCTGGTTTCTGAATAGGAAATGCACAAAGTGAGACTCGAGAGGCTGAAATCGGCTGCTCCGATAATCTAAATAGGGGTATAGATAGGATCCGCGTGCATAGCTTTTCCCCCGGGGAAAGGAAAAATCAGCCCCATACAAGAAAATATCCTGGGAACCGAGGGAAACGGCAAGAGAAATTGCCGCATGGGAAACATTACCTCCGGAGGTATCGATCGCAGGAAAGGGCCTCCAGTGGGTACTGATATACCGGGAAAACGGATGGGGACTGGAAAAGAACATAACTTTCCTGGCAAGTCGTGCCAGGATAGGAGGGGAAGCCAGGTCCAACAGGAGAGGAACTTCCTGGGGAAACCCATTCATAAAATGATTGTAGGAAATATGCTGACAATCGATCGATATCACAACATCGGGAAGGATCCGGTTTGCTATAAGAACGGGAAGAGAGGTATCGGTGGCGATCAGTAATCCGTCTGTACGATTTATTCGAATTTCTTCTATTTGATCTTCCAGGGACGGCCCTGCTGCTGTTACAAGAGCTTTCCTTCGGGGCTGGATCGTGCAGGTGCTTTTTTCTGCAACCTTTAAGTTTAACAGGGAGTTGGTAAACCACTTCTTTCCAAAGTGGGTCTGTACCGTAAAATCGTCAGAGAGCGTTTCGATCCCCTTCTTTAAGGCACCCATACAGGACTGGAAGAACTCCGGAGCCAGATCCACACGGGAACGGAGAGGAATCGTTTTCATATCGCCGGAGATCGCCGGAATGTAGCGGGAAAGGAGAAACTGGTGTATTTCTTCAGGGGAAGGATCGATAAGAAATTGTACACGCGGGTCTAATAACAGTTTGTGCAGATCAATCCGGGAGAATACAGCCCGAAAAAGCTCCAACCCTGTATCCAGAACTACCAGGGCTGAGACTTCAGTTCTCTCTATAAAGGGAAGTATTTGATACCCGCATCCGAAACCAAGAAATACAAAGAACCCCTGTGTGGAAATAGTTTCTAGAAAGCGTTTTCCCTCCCGAACCGGATCCACAAGGGAGTGGAGAGGATGGAACTGTCCATTCCGTTCCAGGCAGACAACTTCATGGCCAG
>JAGODW010000266.1 GCA_017998025.1 Spirochaetales bacterium | reverse complement strand
GAACATATCTTTGAGGCGTGCTGGGGTAGGAGCCAGGGCGAAACAATGATGGTCTACCTCAATGTCCGGATATATATAGGAGAGTCTCCGCAACCGGGGTGAGAGTGCATAACACCAGGCACAGAGTACATCATGAAAGAAATCAATATGTAATGTTTTCATTTTTAATATTACCCTTATTTAATATATAAATATATTTATGAATCGTATATACATTTTTGATTGTTCTTGAAGCCATACAGCTTTGCTCGCCCGACCGCTCTCTCTGTGTGCTATAATTGAAAAGATCGAGACGATATGCATATAATTCCTAACATCCTAGGAGGTGTGTATGGATACCCGGACAGTAAAACTTTTTGCGAAATATACTGCTCATACGAACGAGGAAATGAACAAACTCATCCGCTCCTTGTCGCAAGAGCAGTGGGACCATCAATTCGGCGGTTTTTTCCCCTCCATTCACGCGCTGTGCAATCACCTATATGTTTCCGATTTTCTCTGGCTTAAAAGATTCTCACAATTACGAGAGTTTATGTACAGCAGGCATGACCTGTTTAAACAGACGTTTGCTTTCAATGCAACGGCAATAGGAACCCTTGACGACTATCTGGAAAAACGGGCAACGATGGATACCTATATTACAGAGTTCATCAACGAGGTAACACAGGAGGATTTAGAGAAACAATTCACCTACACCGACGCAAAGGGGAATACCTATACGCGGGTCTTTGGAGGATTGATCCTGCACATGTTTAACCATGAAACCCATCACAGGGGGATGATCGCACTGTACCTTGATGAGCTGGGGATACAGAACGATTTTAGCAGTTTTGCTGCAATCCTATAAAAACAATGAATATCTTTACAGACCAAACAATAAATTCCGCAACAGCAGCCTTGCGACTATTCTTAAGCCTGATTGCCGGTGGATTAATCGGCTTTGAAAGAGAAAGACGGAGACAACCAGCCGGCTTGCGTACCCATATCCTTATATCAGTAGGCTCTACGTTATTAATGCTACTCTCTATCTACATCCCGCAAACGTTTTTTGATATGAGAAACGGAGATCCTGGAAGAATCGCAGCACAGGTGGTCTCGGGAATTGGTTTCCTGGGAGCTGGAGCGATAGTAAAGCTAGGGAATAATATAAAAGGATTAACAACTGCGGCATCCATATGGGTTGTGGCGGGAATAGGATTAGCTATCGGTGCAGGCTTATATATTCCCTCTGCAATTGCATTGGGAATTATTCTATTTGCGCTGGTAATATTAGATTATTTTGAAAAGTTCTTATTTCCTCCTGAGAGAGTAAAATCGATTCATTTATACTTTGAGAAATCGAGCATTGATACAAAAAAAATTAAAAAGATAATGAAGGCGTTTAAGGTAAGCATCCTATCGACAGATGTTCTGCAGGAAATAGAAAAAGAGGAAGTACAGGTAACGTTATTGGTGAGAATACCTGTAAACCTAAATATTCGTGCATTTTATAAAGAAATACAAAATCTTCCAAACATCTACAAAATCGAGATGGGCGAAGGAACATGAAAAGCGCACTATATGGCTATCAGTTGTTGATTCCGTAATTCTTCTCATTGGAGGAAGAAAGGAGTTGCCGCTCCCCAATACTCAAATCCCTATCGAGTTTTACCAATTCGTTCAGGATGGTTTCTGAATACTGAAGAAGATCATTGTATTTATCCTCTAAAACATCCCGCTTAAAGGTATCCCGCGATTCAATAATTTCCCGAACAAGCCTATGAAGGGTTTCATGTTCTTTTCCTAATCGAATAAAACCATCCTGCTTCTTTAAATATCCGGGCGCCTCATTCAGGATCCACTTTCCCAACCGGCAGGTGGTATGATCCACCAGTTCGGATGGATCGATGTCCAATTTTTTATCGATCGCACCTCGAGCTCGGATAATCCAGAGGAGATGCTGAAGCATAATGGAAACCACATCAAAATCCTGTTGCTCCCGTTTTCCTTCAAATTCGAATTCCTGAAAAGATCGGATCTCGGAAATTGCTTCCTCGTATTTCAAAAACACTTCAGAAACCTTTAAAAAGATAACATTCAACGCCTGAGCGACATCAGCAATGTTCGCAGTTTCCCCCGCGCTTTCCTTGCTTGCCTCCACAATCCGCTGGATCGATTTCCGTATCTCTTCGGAGCTAAGGGCAATTTCATGAGAGCCTTCCTTGATGGATGTGGTGACATCGTTCAGCAACTGCGTAGCACTGACGATTTCGTTGCTCCCTGCACTTAATTCCGAAGTAGCCATATGAATTTCCCGGAAAGCATCCGCCATAAGAGAAGCTTCATGGGTGATCCTGGTAAAAGAATCCAGATTCAAAAGACTGAGCTCTTTTGCCGATTTAATGTTTTCAATGATCGCTTTCAACGTTTTTGAAATCAGCTTGGCATTCTCTCCGGTAGATTCGGATAGTTTCCGTATTTCTGCAGCAACAACGGCAAAGCCCTTCCCTGATTCTCCTGCATGGGCTGCTTCGATTGCAGCATTCATCGATAGTAGATTCGTCCGGGTGGCGATATCGTTGATTACCTTAATAACCTCTTGAACAGAATCGATATTGCTATTGATGGAATTGATGACCTGCCCCATCTCTTCCATTTGCCTCTTACCTTCCTGGGTGCTGTTTACCAGGGTTTTAGATGCATCCTCTTTTTTTTCTGTAATGCCGCGGACATTGGAGATTGAAGCATCCATCTCTGTGATAGCAGCCGAAGTCTGTACAACAGAGCTGGACTGCTCTTCTATCTGACGGCCAAAGGATAGGATCGTCCGGGTGATCTCCTCGATAGCTGCCAGGCTGTTGAGGATATCCTTATTCAGAGCTTCAATTTTCTCATGAATCGATAGAACGCTTCCGTTGATGCGTGTTGTTGTATACACCGAATCTTTCATTTTTTCACTGAATTCAAGGGCATGCACTTTCTTCTCCCGGAGGATCCGCCTGGTATTGTCCCGGGAGGTCTGGCAGGCAGCCATATGATTTGCCAAAATCAAAGCAGGCTTTTCCACACTTCCCGTTTCAGGATTCTGATCACAGAGACGGGATGAAATTACCGATTCTACTTTATTGAGCTCGATTTTCACTTTTCTGAGCTGGTTAAGGGGAAAAAGAATGTCGATAAGAAGTACCCCTGCAAAGAGAAAATACATAAGAGTCTGGGGCGCATCCAGCAGAATCGGTACAAAAAGAATCCCTTTGGTTAGAACCTGCTGAATCAGGATAGCCTTTGTACTGTATGTTCTACCTTTCTTCATACGACTCCTCCTTTGTCCTCTTACACAGAATCCCTAGACGCTCTTATACGGGTAGTATTTTTAGCGTATTTAACTTTTAACCCAATAGCATCTTACCCGTAGGAGCCATATTATCAGGCACAGGATTGCCTAACTTCTTCTGTTGCTTTCTTTCACAGGTTTCCGATTTCTCTGCGTCTTCACAAAACATCCGGATCCATCCATTCTTAACCACTTCAGAATTTCCCTTATAGTTTAAAAAGAATCCGCACGTAGATAAGTTTTCACATTTTGCCATACGATCCCTCGTTAAAGCGAATAACTAATATAAATCTATTATATCTGACAGGATAGCTGGAGTCAATAAATACACGCAGGGCAAGAGAAAGCATACATATCTACAGGAAA
>JAGODW010000265.1 GCA_017998025.1 Spirochaetales bacterium | reverse complement strand
GAGATGTTGTACCCTGCTTTACCACCAGAAGAAAAAATCAAAAAAATTGCAGATGCAGGTTTTGAATATGTAGAATTCTGGTCATGGCGCGATAAGGATATAAAAAGCATACAGTCTGTCTGCCAGGAGTACGGGATAAGGGTTGCTAATTTTTCCGGTCAACGAGCCGGAGATCTGGTAAACCGGCATACCCATGGTATACTCATAAAAGATTTGAAGGAATCTCTTAAAACCGCAAAAATTATGGGTACCCACATACTGATGATTCTAACAAATGAATTGGGAGAAGGCGGCCAGGTGCTGAATTCCTACCCGAATTTAAGCGAAGAGGAGAAAAAGGCAGCGGTTATTGACGGTTTGAAAAAAGTTTCAGAAGTCATCCCGGATGAGGTACATATCGTTCTGGAACCATTGAATACGGTGACAGATCATCGAGGATACTACCTTCATAATCTATCCCTCGCATCCGAGATCCTGCATACGGTAGGGAATTCTCATATCAAAATCCTCTGCGATTTCTATCATCAAGGAATGATGGGGGACGATCCAGAAGAGCTGATAAAAAACTTTATCAATGATATAGGATATATACATATTGCAGATTACCCGGGAAGGCATGAACCCGGAACAGGAAGAGGAGATTGGAAGCGCGTACTTTCCCAGCTGAAACAGTCAAACTATGATGGGTATATAGGATTTGAGTATGAGCCCTTAAGGGATTCAGATGAATCCCTTAAGGCAATCAAAGAATTGTGGGAAGGAGAATTCTATCATAAAAACTCTGGAGATCGGCAGAGAAAAGTCACCAAACTTCCAGGATCCCCCCTCCAAATGTAAACCCACCTCCAAAGGCCGTGAGGCCGATCCGGTAGGGAGCGGTTCGACCCGGACTTTTTGCAGCGTCAGTACCTCCACCCATCAGCACAGGTTCCAGTACCTTCTCCAGACAAAGAGGAATCGTACTGGAAGATGTATTGCCCATGTTCCGAATGTTGCTGAATACCTTCTCTTCTGGAACGCGGTACTTCTGCCTCACCGCATTAATAATACGCTGGTTTGCCTGGTGAGGAATGATCAAATCTAAATCCGAGGGATGAAGTCCAGCCCTCTCGCAAGCCCTGTCCAGCATCCTCTTCATTCCTCTTACCGCCTCGAGGAATACTTTCTGTCCTTCCATGAATATCCGATCCGCAGGATCCGCTGGTACACGAAGGCTCTCCCCGGGCTCACCTTTAGCAGCCAGCACTGGACGATGCACACGGATACGAAGGGATGCCGCATTCTCGCCTCCGACCAATAGGGTCGCCGTCGCAGCATCGCCAAAAATAGGTGCAGTTCCCGGATCCTGAAGATTCGTCTTAGGGGAAAGGACTTCTGTGGTTACAAGAAGGATCCGTGCATCCGGTTCACTCTGGAGAAAATCGTAGGCAACCTGGAGCGCATAGAGGTACCCGGAACAAGCAGCATTAATATCATACGCTTGTGCAAGGTACTCCCCGTTCTCTTTTCCCAGTTCATACTGGATTAAAGCAGCCATAGAAGGAGTGTTGTATAGGGGAGTTCCCGTAGCACAGAGGATCAGATCGATCTTATCTGGCGGAATCCTGGTACGGGATTGGAGTTTTCTACAAGCATCCATCGCCAGGGTAAGAGCCGATTCTCCTTCCGCTACCCACGGTCGAGAAGCAATGCCAGTCCGTTTTATGATATCCTCCGGAGTCCAGGACGGACAGAAACGGGAAATCTCTTCGTTGGAAACCTGCCGGCCACCCACAGTGCCCGCTATTCCTGCGATCCCAACAGGAACCTCCTTGCGAATGCCACTTTCCTTTAGAAGATTCTCTTCCCCGGAAGGAATTGTAGAAAGAATTGTCTTTTTCCAGGTAATGATAGGTTTTCCTGACGGCTCTTTGAAAGGATGTTCCTTTAACCCGGAATCTCCTTGTTCTCCTGATTCCTTATGCAGCAACTGTAATTTCAGCAAAGGGGTTCCTACCTTTACCATTTCTCCTTCTGGAACAAGGACTTTTAACACGGTTCCATCTACCGGAGCATTGAGTTCAAGAACCGCTTTATCCGCTTCCATTTCTGCAATCGGCTGTCCGGATTGGACCTGGTCTCCTTCCTTTACCTTCCAGGTAAGTACAGTTACCGATTCATCCGCAGGGCTTGACCCGATTGCCTCTACCAGGAACGTCCCCTTCTCCGTTTCTCCCGATTTCTCCCACTTTACCGTTCCCCCCAGCATTTCTACGGAGACTTCCAGAATCTTCTTAAAGGAAGGGAGTACCTCTAACTGATTCCCAAAATGAAAAGGAACCCAGGTATCCGGCCGTGTAACTCTCCTCACTTCAACCTTACCCCTCAGAGCTTCTGCTACGGTAGCAGCAATCTCTGCTCCCATCCCTGCGGTATGGTTGTCCTCGTGTACAATAACTAATTTTTTTGTCTTAGAAGCACTGGAAATGATCGTTTCTCTATCCCAGGGGACGATACTCCGTAGATCGATTACCTCTGCCTGTACCCCTGCTTCTTCCAGGGCATCAGAAGCCTGTATACAGAGCCCCACAGTATTTCCCCATCCTACCAAGGTTATTCGATCGCCAGATCGGAGGATCCGTGCTTTCCCCGGGGGAACGAACAGTTCAGACGGCTCTCCCACGACCGTGTGTTCCCGATCGTTCAGTACTGTTTTCGGATAGAAAAAAACCGTTGGCCGCCCTGATTCAAAAGCAGCGTTTAGCAGCCCTGCCGCATCTGCTGCTGTCGAAGGCATGAATACGTCCAGTCCCGGTGTATGAGCGGCCAGAGCTTCCATAGTTGATGCATGGAATGGACCCAATCCCGGCCTATACCCACCACAGGTTACCATAAGAATCACAGGAGCTTGCCAGCTTCCATCGGTACGCCAGTACATGCAGGCCAACTCAGAAAAAATCTGATTATAGGCTACCGGCATAAAATCAGAAAACTGAAAAAAGGCCACAGGCCGGTCTCCCGAAAGCGCACGGCCTATGGAAACGCCTACAATAGTTGATTCGGCCAGAGGAGAGTTCTTTACCCGGTCGGGAAAAGCCGTAGACAATCCCCGGGTAACTCCGAATACATCCCCCTTGGGGTCTTCAATGTCTTCCCCAAAAAGAACCACCCTCGAATCCCGGGAAAGGTGTGATGCGAGGACTCCCTTAAGGGCTTCCAGCAGGGTGATTCCCTCTTCTCCGCCTGTATGGGGTTTCCCCCTATACTCCGCATCCGCCTGCAGGAGTCTGCCTTCATACGGTTTCACCGCCGTAAACACCGGCCTGGGGTCCTCCTCCCTCCGGACCCGCTCTGCAGTTTCTTCCAGAGATCGACGAACACTCTCCTCTAATTCTGTCAGCGACTCTGAAGACATCCCTTGATCAATCAGTAATTTCCGCAAATTCTGGATCGGATCCCCTCTTTGCTGAATAGCCTCAAGCTCTTCCAGCGAACGGTACACCCGCTGGTCATCTGCATTTGAGTGACTTCCGATCCGTTCAACCTCCATCACCAGGATCCGGGGGCTCTGTTTGTTTCGAATATAGGCAACCTCTTCCCCGAACACCTGATACGCTTCATTCGGATTCCGCCCATCGAAGCGGCGTATGGGAATACCGTAGAAGGAATCTGCATTTCCCCAGGGAAGAGAGAAAAATGTCTT
>JAGODW010000264.1 GCA_017998025.1 Spirochaetales bacterium | reverse complement strand
GAAGCGGAGAGGAAGCGTATTTCAGCCCTCGTATCGGAAGCCCCGGTGGATGTCGCTTTCGTGGGGATCGGCGAAAACGGCCATTTGGCCTTCAACGATCCCCCGGCCGATTTTGAAACATCCGAACCCTATATCATTGTAAATCTGGACGAACGATGCCGCACCCAGCAGGTAGGGGAGGGCTGGTACAAGAGCCTCGACGAGGTTCCCCGGCAGGCTTTTTCCATGTCCATCAAACAGATCATGAAGACGGCCTGTATTCTCGCCATTGTTCCGGAGAAACGAAAGGCGGAGGCAGTGTTCAACTGTTTATCGGAGAAAGCTTCGGTGTCTCCCCTCCATCCTGCTTCTATTCTAAAGACGCATCCAAACGCACATATTTTTCTTGATAAGGATTCTGCCTCCCTTCTGAGGAAGACTTGATCTGGCATGCTGAGCAATATTGCGGCGGTATATCAAACCTCTCATTGCCGTGTGAAGGATAAAGAGAAGTCCCTCGTATACCAGGAAATATCAAACTTCTACCCGTGCAGCAGAAAGGCTGTTGCAGCAAAGACCGGGATCCGTCCTACGACGGTTTCCCGGGTTGTTCAGGAGATGCTGAACGATGGCCTTGTCTTTGAGTGCGAAGAGAGGGCAGGGGAGAAACGGGGGCGGCCGGAGGTGTTGCTCCAGCCGAATCTTGATCGGCTCACCGGTATTTCGCTCTATCTCCAGTCCCGGGAACTCCACGCAGCCCTGGTAAACATCGGTGAGGAGATCCTTGAAGAGAAGTTTGTCACCCTTGATGCAGAGGTAACGAACGAGGAGTTCCTCAAGCATTGTTTCGATCTCATCCTCGAGATAGAAAAAGCGGTTCCTCAGGGAGCGGAACTGCTTGGAGTGGCCCTCTCCCTTGTAGGGACTGTCAACTCAGAGAAAAGAACCTGGGTTTCTGCGTCCCGGTGGAGAAAGATACAAAACCTGGACTTTGCTCTCCTGGAAAAACAGCTTCAGCTTCCTGTGGTGCTCAACCGGATGCAGGATGCAGAGCTGGAATACCTGGTTCAGAAGAACCCGCCCTATCGGAGCAAGAACGTTTTGTTCGTACATTGGGGTTTTGGGATCGGAGCTTCTTTTGCCCATAATGGGAAGGTTCTGGGTTCGGGTATCGGGCGTTTCGGCGAAATCGGGCATACGCGCATATCCCTGGACTCGAAAAAACAGTGCCAATGCGGAGCCCGGGGCTGTCTTGAAACTGAAGCAGCTTTATGGGCGATTGGGGATGAACTCCAGGCAGCCTTTGGTACGGGTTTTGGGGATGAACGGGAGCTGGGTAAGGTCTTTAAGAATCTGGATCTCGTCTCCCATCCTACAGTACGGAGGGCATTGGAGTATGTTAAGTTTTCTCTCCTGAATCTCCACCAGATATTGTATCCCGACGTAGTGATCTTCTACGGCCCGTTTACCGAGAACCCTCCGCTGTTTCACGATCTATCGAACTTTATTAAAAATGAGCTTCCTCCCTATGCCGGTTCCGGTCTGGAAATGATAGCGATCGAAGGCGGATTTCACGGCTGCATTCGCGGGAGCTTATATGCATTCTTTAAAAAACGGTTTCGCGAACTTCTCCGCGTTTCTATTACGAAAATATAGGGTGATCCTCTACCGGAAGGCACGATGAAAGATTTCCTTGATAAGAATCGTGAATCGATTTCAAAAGCGAAAATCGTTTATTTAGTTATGGGAAATGAGGCGGCTGACCTTGATTCAATGGTCTCCTCATTACTGTACACATGGTTAAAACTTAAAATAAACAACGATTTTTCCGTTACCTATATTCCTTTCATTCCTATTCCTCGGGAAGATTTAGGATTGCGCAGAGAAGTCGTATACCTCTTTCAAAAAGCGGATGTATCTCTGGAGAATCTCACCTTTTGGGGAGAAGTGGATTTTATAGCTCTGGGGGAGCAAGGCCGATTACGGCTGTTCCTGATGGATCATAACAAACTGCCGAAATCTTTCTCCGGGTATGAAAGCCTGGTGGAAGAAATCATAGACCATCATTCGGATGAAGGGTTTTATCCTCATGCAAAGGTGCGAAAAATTGAGCCGGTAGGTTCAACCTGCACCCTTGTTGCAGAGGAATTATTCCGCCTCGCAGAAGGTTCTCTTGAAAAAAAGGGGGCAGTATTGTTGCTGGGTACGATTCTACTGGATACGGTGAATCTGGATCCGAATGCCGGGCGTGTCACACCGAAAGATATAGAAATGGTGAAGAACCTTCTTCCGATCGCACAAATAGATCCTGACCTTCTGTTTGAAACCTTACAGAGAGAAAAGTTTCATGTTTCCCATTTATCTACGATGGATCTTCTGAGAAAGGACTATAAGGAATACACGGCAAAAACCATCCGGTACGGGATAAGTGCAGTTCAGATATCGTTCGATGCCTGGCTAAAGAACGATCCGAATTTAGGGGAAAAGCTTAATGCGTACCGGATGAGCCAAAAACTCAACCTGTTAATTGTGATGCTTACCCATATAAAGCCGCGGTTTCAGCGGGAGCTTATACTGGTTTCGGAATCGAGCCGTCTTCTAAAGAAGGTGAAGGAATATTTGAACTCTAAAGATATCGGCTTGATTCCGCATCCTTCGGCACAAGGGATTCCCGGTTTCTCTCGGGGTACTTCCTGTATCAGGTACTATATCCAGGGGAATAGTGAGTACTCCCGAAAAAAACTGCAGCCGTTGCTCCAGAAGTACCTAACGTCGACATTGCTTACAGGTTCCAGTAAATAAGACCTGAACGGAGATAGGTATATGCCCTTCAATAGAATCCATGGAAGTGATCCCTGGTGGGACCGGCACATCGTAGATCCTCCCGCAGTTCGTGCATTTAAAATGAGCATGGGGATCCAGAATCCATTCATACCGCTTCTGATCCGGTTCGATCAGTACTTCCCGGACTACACCTTCTTTTACTAGCCCGGACAGGATATTATAAACGGTTGTCTTGGAGAGGGACGGAATAGTTTCTTTTAAGGACTGGTACACGGTTTCTACCGTGGGATGGGATCGGGTCTGCTGCAGATACCGGGCAATATATACCCGGGCAGGAGTCGGCGAGATGCCCCGGGAACGGAGCAGCCCTGCAATAGTTTCAACTGTATCCATCCCGCCTATACTACGTGGATATCGTATGCAATGCAAGGTGAAAAATCATTCTGGAAACCTCTTTAAATACCCTGGATTTTATGGTACTGATACTTGTGCCTTTTAAACAATGGAATCTGGTATATCGGCAGCGGATTTGCAAGTACAAAGACCTGGAACGGAAGATACCTTTATCTAAAGACGAGAAAGAGTTTTTTGAAAAAGTGGGAGATAATCTCCCGTTTCCCCTCTCCATCCCGGAATCGTACTTAAGACTGGCAGGATCAGAGGTGAACGATCCGATCCGTCTTCAGTGTATCCCCCGAAAGCAGGAACTGGAGACTGTTGCAGGAGAATCGTTAGACCCGCTGGAGGATCAGGAGTTTAGCCCGGTACCCCGGTTAGTGCACCGGTACCGGGACCGGGCTCTGCTACTGGTTACGGATCAATGCGGCCTTAGCTGCCGGTTCTGTTTTCGGAGACACTTTGCAGGGAACCGGGCTGGCATAATCCAGCAGCATGAATTGCATCCTATCCTGAATTATCTAAAGAAACAT
>JAGODW010000263.1 GCA_017998025.1 Spirochaetales bacterium | reverse complement strand
GTCTTTATGTTGATTGCAGGAATGAACTTTTCCCTCTACTACAAATTGTTACGAGGCCAAATCCGAGAGGTGCTGAGAGATTCAGAGATGAAAACTTACCTGGCGATATTTTTTATCGCCAGTCTACTTATTGCAGTGGATCTGACAGAGAAAAGCCATTCAAGTTTCGGAGAAAGCTTCCGATATGCAGCCTTCCAGGCGTCTTCTATTCTTACAACTACCGGATTTGTAACAGAAGATTACATGCAATGGTCGAATTTTGCACAGGTGGTTTTACTGATTCTATTTTTTATAGGGGGATGTGCTGGCTCAACCGGTGGAGGAATCAAGGTTATACGGATCGTAACCCTTTTCAAAATGTCTCTTACGGAAATGAAATACCTGGTTCATCCAAGAGGAGTATTTGGAATATTTGTTAACGGTCAGTACCTGAAAAAAAACATTGTATACGATATTGCAGCCTTAGTATTTCTTTACTTTGCCACTTTTTTTGTCGTGACTGTACTGGTTGCTACCGGGGGATACGATATTATGACATCGGTCGGAGCCACAATAGCAACTTTAGGGAATATTGGGCCGGGATGGGGGAAGGTCGGCCCTGCCTTCAACTATGCATTTTTCCCCGATTACATCACATGGATTTTAAGTATAACGATGTTAATTGGACGTTTAGAGGTTTATACAATCCTGGTTTTATTCACACCCACGTTGTGGAAACATTAGGCTTAGAAGCTTCTATTAAAAAATAATTAATTATTTATCCTTGTGTCTAGGAGGCTGTACGGAAGTTTCTCTAAGCCGGAGCTGCGTCTTAAGCAGTATACGGACGCACTGAATAGAAGGCCGTGCGATTTGTTCCGCAAGAGTTTTGGCTGCAAGCTCTCCTATTTCAAACCGAGGCACCCAGATTGAAGAGAGAGGAGGATCAAAGGAGGAGGTATCCGCCGTATCATCAAATCCGATTATGGATAGATCGTCTGGAATACGAATCCCCTGTCCTTGCAGTGTTTTCACTCCTAGAGCAGCATGTTCATCATTAACGAAAAAGATAGCGGTTACAGGTTGATGGGATCTAAGAAAATCCCAGGCCGCCCTATCACCTGGACCCATAAATATTAAATCCTTCCAACCTAATCCTGCGGAACGCATAGCTGCAATGTACCCTGCTTTTCTATGCCGGGTATACTCGAATTCTTCGTCTCCCCCAACAAATGCAATATTCCGGTGACCTATGTGAATCAGATACTCAACAGCTTCTTTTGCGCTTTGAAAATTATCCATTCCAACTGTGCTAAATCCTTTTGGGGGAATTTCGCGGGCTATGAGTACACAGGGGATGTTGTCTTTTTGTATTTCATTCAGAATCGGATCGTTCCGCATGGCTCCCATAAGAAGCACTCCATCTGGCCTAAAAGAAGGGTCATGAAGCAGGATGCTCGTAGTATGCTCTGGATAAAAAGGAGGATGATGCAGGGCAAGGGTTAATTGCCCTCCGATGGATTCGATGCCTGACTGGATACCCTGGAGCAATTCTCGGAAAACCTGTACAGATCCCATCCGTAGTGGGTGTAGCAGTAATATTCGAAGAGATCTCTCTCTGGAGGTAGTGAGATGACCGGAATTGTTTTTTTTCAATTCTTCTAATGCAGAAAAAACTTTTTTGCGCATCTCTTCCGAAACATGGGGGCGATTATTGAGTACGAGGGATACGGTGCTTTTTGAAACACCTGCCTTCAGGGCGATTTCTCCAACAGTAGGGGACATAAAAATCCTTTCGAACAAATATCGATCAATCTAGAATATACTCGTTATTCAAAAATGTAAAGATCTATTTTATGTGATCCTGAGTTATATAGTTAATAACTATTTCAATTATATATAGTTAAATGATATTCTAATTGAATAAGAAGATAGTAGTTAAAAGTTGACAGATCTGAAATCTCGATTTATAATAAATATTCGAACGAATAAAAGTTCGACTAAATTGTTCGAATAGGAGGATGTTATGAAACGGATAAGTATCATTCTGCTTGCGTTGCTGGGAATGATCATGACTGTTTACGCAGGAGGGAAACAGGAGGCAGCAGAAAAAGTGTCTGCTCCGACGGTGATTCGATTCTTATGGTTTACCGATGGACCGGACAAACCTGCCATCGAAGGACTCGTGGCGAAGTTTAACCAGATCGATCCTACCGTGAAAGTCGAGTTCTCAATAGTACCCTATGGAGAACTTAATCAGTTACTCACTACACAGGCTGCGGCAGGGCAGGCCCCTGATATTGCCCGGGTTACAGAACCGTATCGTTTTTTTCAGTATACCCTGGATATACGGTCTTATTTGAAAAACAAGAACTTTCCAAAAGAGTTTATGGATGAGCCGCTGAAAATACTTACTGGACCGAACGGGGAAATTTATGGTATTCCCCATGATTTAACGATGAACGGTCCTTTTGTGAATGTTTCCTTATTTAAAAAGGCGGGTGTTCCCCTACCTGCTTCGGATAAAGTTACGTGGGAAGAATGGATGAAGCTTGCTAAAGAGGTGAAGGATAAAACCGGCGTTCCTTTCGCTGCTGCTTGTGATAAAAGCGGACACCGATTGGATGGAGTTATACAGTCCTACGGCGGGAGTTATTTTACTGAAGACGGGAAAGGGCTTAGGATCAGGAGCCCTGAGACAAAGAAAGCTCTGGAAGATTTTGTCCGCTGGCATAAAGAAGGGATGATGCCGCTAGAGACATGGGCAGGAGGAACGGGGTATGTCGGAGCAAACCAGCAGTTTATAAATGGTCTTTTAGTATTCTACATCTCTGGAAACTGGCAGATAGCACAATTTCAGGAGAACATTAAGGATAAGTTCGAGTGGAAGGTAGTCCCCAATGGATACATCAAACAGTGGGGGGGAATGCCTGGAGGTAAATTCCTAATAACGTTTAAATCAAAAAATCCAGAAAAGGCTGTACAGGTACTTGAGTTTCTTGGTAGCAAAGAGAGTATGTCCGAATTTTCATCAAAGGCTATGTTTCTGCCCACCCGAAAGGACTTGTTGGAAACAGGTGTTCAGTATCCCACCAGAAATGAAGATATGAATACATTTATCAAAGGATTAGCGAATCTACCTAAGAGTGCTTTCACGGATAACTATCATCTCCGGTTTGGACCGGTGGCCAACGAAGTGAGAGACCGTATTACTCAGGCCATTACGGGAGAACTAACGGTAGAAAAAGCGCTCGAGTTGGCTGAGGAAAAAGCGAAAGAGTTGTTGAAATAACAGATCAGATTGACCAGGAAGTCTAGAAAGTGAAGAGGGACGAGTATTTCGTCCCTCATTCCCTATTCATTTTTCAGGAGTAGTGTAGAGTGCAACCCCATAAAAAAATTCATCTGATTCCCTACCTGTTTCTTGCTCCAAACCTTATTATCTTTACTATATTTATCATTATCCCCACGATACATAATTTCTACTTAAGTTTGTTTGATTTAAGTCCCTTTCGCCCTCCTCAATTCACAGGATTAAATAATTTCATATACCTCTTTACAAAAGATGATCTGTTCCTTCGTTCCTTAAAAAATCTTGCGGTATTTGTAGTTGGCGATGTGGGAGGGATCGTTGTTCTGGCTATCGCTATTGGGTTTCTACTGAATCAGCAGATACGGTTTCGTGGATTTTTCCGAAGTGCCTTTTTTTATCCGGTTTTA
>JAGODW010000262.1 GCA_017998025.1 Spirochaetales bacterium | reverse complement strand
CCCCTGCATGGAGGAGCCCTTCAAAGGTACTTCCCGTATGCCCTTCTGCTATGTTCCCAAAACTGAATAGATAATTTTCATGGGCAGGCCGACCTTCCTTCAGGTCTTCCAACAGATACAATTCACGGAGGGAGTTCTGTATAGGATTCGCTGCAAACCCTCCCTTCTCCATAGCCCGTAGAGCCGCGGGCCAGATTAGAACGGTATGACGATCTCCAATTCCCAGCCGGGGTAAGGTACCCAGAGCCCGAGGGGCTTTCTCCGGGTTCAAGCACTTTAAATACTTCTCCAGTACTTCCATATCCGTCGGATAGATTGAAAGGATTCCACCATCCGATAAAGGTTTGGTAGCCATCGGGTATCCGAGTTTTGAAGTACTCTGTGAAGGACCGATACGGATAAAGAGTTCCTGTCCATCGGCTAAAGAGCCTAAAAACACATCCGATCCTTGATCAGGAGCATGAGAACCGGGGTAGATCCGCAGCACCTTTCCCTGTAACGGAGGATCCAAATTCTTGCCGCACGAATTTGTCACCTTCTTCCAGAAGCTCTCCTCTTCCTGAAAGGCAGCTGTAATTGCCGCATCTCTATCCCAGGTAGCCGTATCTAACACAGCAGGATTCCGTTGGGGGTCTAATTCAAGCTTTCCAAATTTATAGTATCCCATTTTTCCCTCCTTAGGGTTCAACGTACGGTATGGTTAAAGGCCCTTCGGGCAACACACAAATTTTCGTTGTGCCTCCCATCCTCGATAGCAGTTCATGAACAACACTCTCAACTGAAGAACACGGTTCCAGATGAGCCTGCTTCAGGGTTTGAGAAGACAAGTGGGGGGTATAGACGAAAATCCGGGCTTTTTTCACCAGAAGGGCAAGAATCTGGGCCTGCCATTGATCATCCATCGCGAAGCCCTCTGAACGAATCCGGGTAAGGAGATCGTCAGGGCTTTTAGATTCTCGTAGCAATCTACCAAAGGAGCCATGCTCCGGCACCCCATCCCAGCACTCGGCAGCAACAACTATTGTCCCACCGGGTTTTACTATTTTCGCTGCAGCACTCATTCCCTTAACTGCCTGGTACAAATTCAAGTCTAAGGGGTACCCTGCATTGGAAGTGATCACCAGGTCGTATAGGGTATCCGTTTTTACCATGGAAGTCTTTCGAACAAAATCTGTTCCCCTACGGTATGCCTCAACCCAATCTCCTGCAAAGGAAGCGGTAATTTTCTTTTCTTTATTCAGGGTAACATTTACAAGGAAATCAGGCCTTACCATGCGAGCAGCTTCGTCGATCTCTTCCCGGATAGGATTGCCTTCCAAGACTCCCCAGGTTGCTCCGGGATGATCGATGTTCCAGGCACTATGATTCTTCATCACTGTATCCAGCTGAGCCATTCCAGGCATCACTGCCTTTCCTCCACCGGAAAAACCTGCAAAGAAGTGAGGCTCAATGAAACCGGTAAGTATCTTAAACGAACAGCGTAGAAAATCCTTCTGAATCCTTATGTGATTTCCACTTCGTGTTCTTCCCAGGGCAGTATGCTGATCCTTGGCCCGGGCATCGTTCTGAATGATCCTGTACCGATCCACAAGGGTATCTCCCAGCATTTCCCGAAGTTCTTTCTCCGTATTCAATCGGTGTGTACCGGTAGAATTAAAAAGAGTTATCTGATCGCTCCGGATCCCTCCCGCTTCCACCTCTTCAACGATCGGAGGAAGAAGGAGATGGTTCGGTGTAGGGCGGGTAATATCGCTGAAAACGATCCCTACGGATTCAGTATTCTTTACCAGTTCCCGGAGGGATTTACATCCTATAGGATGCCGAAGGGATTCCTCGATCGTTGCTTTCGGGTCTGAGCAAGCCGGAACATACATTGGTTCAACTACCCGAACGGAGGCAGTATCCGGAAGAGTTACCTCCAAACCTGTCTTTCCATAGGCCAATCGTATTACCATCGATGTGACCCTTAGTTCCTAGACAACACTCGCATCCGTTCCTTCACCATCAAACTCATTTCCTGATACATTCCAATAAACTGTGTCAGCGTATCCTTCACGGGTTTCCAGTCTGCCACTGCTTCGGCATCGGCTTGCTCCAGTGTTAGAACCCGCTGGGGCTTCCCCAGGCTCCCATTCTCCGGAACCCACCATGCCTGTCGGAATATTTCACTCTTCAACAACACTTCAACATCTTTCTCCGGTGTTTTTCCCTGAAGGGAATCAGGAACAAGCTCTCGTGGGTGCGAGTCATAGGTCCTTCGGACATTGGGGAATATGGTAATAAGAGGAATACCCCACAACTCAGATATATCCGGGATCCAATCCTCGTAAATTCGAAGAGAGGCAATCATAATCTTTACTTTTCCCGGGTCTACCCCTAATCCTCCCTGTTCTTTCCCGGAATATAATCGGTACGAAGCTTTCCGGGCAACCTCTACCCCCGCCCAGCGGGACGCCTCCACTCCTCCCGGTACTCCTGCGGCTTTCAGTTCGTCCCGCACTGGAAAGGCCAGGCGCCCGTTCATAATAGCGATATAGGAAATGAGCGCATTTCCCTTCTGTAATACCTGAGCAAACGGTAAAGATTGGAATAAGCTAAACGTGAGAGTTACGGTGACACCGATTCCCCGGGAAGTAAGCTGTTCTGCCGCATACAAACCTGCTGCGGTTGAGGGGACCTTAATTACTACGTTGGGAACTCCCCCCAATCGCCGTTCCAATTCCTGATAGATAAAAACCGCTTCTTCCACCATTTTTGCCCCATCTTTATGGGCTTTTGGGTTTACCTGGAGACTAACGTACCCTTGTTTCCCTTCACTTAACAGGAACAGGGGCCGTAAAAGTCTGCAGTTCCGTTCTACAACCGCTATAGTAACCAGGGTATTGATCGTTTCCACTGCTTCAGTCAATTTTTCTTCTGGACCGGATAAAAGGGTAGATAATTTTTTTGTGCCATAGGTCGCATTAATCACATCATCCACCCGTCGGTTCCAATACTCAGGATCAATATCCCAGGCAAGCTTGATCAACACAGGATTTGTAGTAACAAAGCTTCCTCCAATGCGGATCATATAATCAAGAAATTCAGCATAGTCGTTCCCTATCTCGGTTCTTAAAATTCCTTTCTGTGCATTCCGGGCTGCCTCTAAAAGATTGGATGCATTCATCTCTAGGGAGAGATTTTCTACATATTCCTGCAAATGAGTTCCCAAAACTCTTTCCGCTTCTTTCTCAATTACGGAATCCCCGGAAAGCCCTTCCGCTTTTAGCCGTGCTAGCGTCTGCTTCCTTATCTCATCCTTTATAGCACATTCTGCGTTGGGAAAGGATCGGGCTATAGTTTGGAGCAGAGTTAATACCTGAAGGGATACTTTCTGGAGCGTTTCTTCTCCTAAAAGGGGAAGAAGTTTTCGTTCCGCAGGAAAAGTTTTAAGATCTAATGATAAATTTAAAAGGAATCTCAGGACCGAATTCCCTTCTGCTTGAGCAATTTTTGAGAGTTTCTCCCTGCAGTATGTATCCAGGAGTTGCATCCGGCTCCTGAACGTCTCCCCTGTAGAAAAATAGAGAAGAGCACCCCGGGCAGTCTCTTCCGAACCATCCAGGATAAGGCTCCAGAGATCTTCAGGACGATACTGGGTTAACCTCTCCCCCTCTTTCCGTATACTTTCGCTAAGTTTTGATGATAGATCTGTATATTTC
>JAGODW010000261.1 GCA_017998025.1 Spirochaetales bacterium | reverse complement strand
ATCCCTGCATGCTCTGGCCTTCCTGGGCCAGGGGAGAGAATGATTCCCGTAGGGTTTGCCGCTTCCAATTCCTGCACGGTAGTTTCATCGTTCCTCACCACCCGAACAGGGATATCGGTCAACTCTCGCAAATACTGATATAAGTTATAGGTAAACGAATCATAGTTATCGATCAATACGTACATGGCTACACCTCCAATCCCAGGGCAGAAAGCAGCGCCCCTAACTTTTCTTCCGTCTCCTCATATTCACGCTCAGGGGTCGAATCATACACGACTCCTGCACCCGCCTGCAGAACCATCCGGTTCCCCTTCTTCAAGGCACTGCGGATCGTAATACAGGAGTCGAATCCTCCCCCTGCTTCAAAGTACCCCACCAATCCCCCGTAGAAACTCCGGGGTACCGGCTCTAACCGATCAATCGTTTCGATTGCCCGAATTTTCGGCGCTCCGGATACGGTGCCGGCAGGGAAGGTAGCCCGAAGCACAGAAGCAGTATCCAGACCGGAGGCGACATTCCCCTGCACCTCAGACACCAGATGCATCACGTGGGAGTACCGCTCTACCTCCATGAAGGTGCTGACCCGCACACTACCAGGCTCGCAGATCCTTCCCAGGTCGTTTCGTGCCAGATCCACCAGCATAAGATGTTCCGCCTTCTCCTTCGGATCGCTTCTAAGCTCCTTTTCCAGACCCCGGTCCTCTGTCTCTGTTTTTCCTCTGCGCCGGGTACCGGCAATGGGGCGGATTACTGCCTTGCCTCCCTTTACCTTCACCTGCATTTCCGGGGACGAGCCAAACAGTTCATGGTCACCGAAGTTCAGGTAAAACTGATAGGGAGAAGGGTTTACCCTTCGAAGGCTCCGGTACGCTTCCAGGGCCGGGAGAGTTGTAGAAACCGTCAGTCGCCGGGAAAGAACCCCCTGCAGGAGGTTCCCTTCAACAATTTCCTGTCGGATTTTATCCACCCCTTCCAGGAAGCGGGCTTTATCGAACGGATCCTCTTCCATTTGAACCTCCTGTTTCCCATTTGTTTCCTGCAGGTAGTTAAAATTAAAGTCCCGAATCGTCTCTTCCATCTCTTTTACAGCACGTTCTAGATCGATCCGGTGCTCTGCATAGTTCAACCCGATCAGGTACAGGAGATCTGTGTAGTGATCAAACACAACAAACATATGGCCAAAGAGGAACCCGGCTTCTGGCAAGCCCAGGGGATCCGGCCGGTCTCTAAATCGTATCTTGTCGCAGTACCGGCTATACTCATAGGAAAGAAAACCTACACCCCCTGAAGGAAAGGGAAAGTCCTGAGCGGGTGGATGATGCTGTTCCGCAAAGTACCTGCAGGCATCCAGAATATCCCTATACCCTGCCGACATTTTTTCTCGTTTTGTATCATCCTTGTAAAATACAACGCCGTCCCTCTGCTCCAGGGAAAAACCCTTCTTTACCATGAGAAGAGAGTACCGTTCCTTCCCTTTTACGAACGAAGAAGACTCCAGCAAAGCCAGCGCACCCAGCTTTTTTGCCAGAGTAATCGGAGTGAACCGCTCCCCTGGTATGATCTTTACAATGCTTTCCTGTTTTTCCATCCAACCCTCCTCATCTTATTTGCATCTACTGCTGAAAAAAAAACCGCACCTTACCGGTGCGGTTCATTCTGATCTCCGCCGCCGGTGTAAGCTTACTCCGATACCGGCGGCACCTTGTTCAGGCAACAGCACGAGATATCGGAATCTGCAGCCACCACCATCCCCAGCGGATGGGCACACAGAGTATCAAGCAAATTACGCTGTTTCTATTTATAGAAACATTCATGCCTGAACAATACAGGATGAAATTTAAAGTGTCAAGACCATACCGGACTCCCCTTCCTATCCCCTTTCTTGACCTTTGCATCTAACTATGCGATACTTTTTTATCATTTCGGTAATACATTTTACCGCAGAAGGAGCCCTGAATGGTCAACGAAGTAACGGTAACTGCAGAAAACTTCGAGACGGAAGTATTAAAATCTTCTATCCCCGTCCTGGTGGATTTCTGGGCTGAATGGTGCATGCCCTGTCGTATGCTAGCACCCACGCTGGAAGAGATTTCTAAAGCCTATGCGGGGAAGCTTAAAATTGCCAAATTGAATGTAGACGAAGTGCCTGATATTGCTTCCAACTACGGTATCGTTAGTATTCCTACCTTGATCGTTTTCCATAAAGGGCAACCAGTAGCCCAGCATATAGGGCTCGCACCGCGGCAAACACTCGAATCCCTGGTTAAACCGTACCTTTCCTGATCCTTCAACAGTTTACCCAGCCCCTCACTTTTCTCCCCACGTTTTTTTAAGGTGTATACACAAGATCAGAGTTTATAGCTCCGAAGGTTGCAAAACCAGAAGGGACAATGTGCCAATCGGTTTTTGAATCTGTATCAGAGGATCGGCTATCTCTTGATATAGAACGGCGTGAAGTAGCTCCTTGAGGATTTACCCCATCGGAGGGGAACGGTTCTGCCCCTGAAAACACCCATCCTCCTTCTTCGTTAAGTTCCTGTACCTTTTCCAGCATTGCACTGGTACCAAATCCATTGTACCGCATGCCCGGTTCAAATACCTTACTGGAGTATAGTACTGCATCCAGAAGGCTCCCCTCCGGGTTTGAATAGAGGGTAAGCACATCATTTTCTTGCGAAAGATTCCCGGTTCCCACAGCCCAGAAATCGAAAGCTGTGGAAGATGCTCCTTTCCCGGTAGCAAGGGTTTTATCCGCTGTCTCATCGATTTCCCCGACCGTCCCCTCTGGCTTAAAATGCAGGAGGATGAAATCACCCTCTTTTACTTCGAACTGCGGAAATAGGAAGGTTTTATCCGGAACAGATTTCGTGCCTTCGTAGAAAGTGACGCCCCCCATATTACCTTCGGAGAGTACTACCAGCTCCACCTGGGTAAGAACCGTACTGGACGCAGTAGTAATAAATTCATTTATTCGAACCCGGGGGATCCGGGGATTAAACCCATAAAACTGGTACAAGAACTCGGACGTATTCCCCTGCTCGTCCTGTGCCCGCGCCTCGATCGTATACTTATTTCCCGGAATGCTTTCCTCCCCCATGTGGATCACACAGAGAGGCCCTCCATCTTCTACGTTTTGAATGGGGAGGGAGGGAGTAATCCTAAGAGCTCTGGAATCCAGCCATGCAGGTTTGTCGAATTGGACCTGGAGAGTACGGGCGCCTATGGTCCCAATCTCAACCACCTGGGGAGGCCGGAGATCGGCTGGATCCAGGAGAATCGGTTCCAGGTGAGGAGGCTGTGAACATCCGTACGAAAAACAGAAAAAAGGAAGAATCAAGAATACCCATTCCTTGCACAAAACCATACAGCAACCTCCACCCCTCTATACGGCGGAAACAGTACGGTTGCTTCAGTGATGCATACGAAAATCTTCTCCGAGAAATATTTTGCGGACATCCTCGTTTTCACTTAATTCCCGCGGGGTTCCATGGAACGCTATTTCTCCTTTATCCATGATAAATGCACGACGGGTGATATCAAAGGTATCATAAATATTATGGTCGGTAATTAAAATTCCTACTCCGCTTTTTGCGAGAGAGAGGATGATTTTTTTCAACTCCGCTACCGTTTTTAGATCGATCCCTGCAAACGGTTCATCTAAAAGTAAAAACTTGGGTTTAATCGCCAGGGCCCGGGCAATTTCCGTTC
>JAGODW010000260.1 GCA_017998025.1 Spirochaetales bacterium | reverse complement strand
ATCTATGGTCAAACACCTCTAGAGCAGGAGCAGCAAGTACGATTTTCCGGGCTGAAAATTGGGAGGCACCCAGGATAGCGAGAAGGGCTCCCATGGAAAGACCCGCCCAATGAATGGTGGAATGTTTTGCGGCTAGATCAGAATATGTATCGACAACTTTCCGGTACCAGTCCTGCGCGTTAGAAGAGAGAAAATCGGTCCCGTGGGTACCGTGACCTGGAAGACGGGGAACTGCCACTGTGTATCCGGCCTCGTAGAGACGTCGGGCAAAGTATCGGAGTTCATCGGGAATTCCTGTGTATCCATGGATCACTAAAACAGCCTCTTCTCCCCCTTCCATCTCCAGGGGGAGAGCGACGGAATCTGTTTTCAGGTCTTTAGGGAGGGATCGGAGGGAATGTAGGCTCATACCGTATTCTCCTTTTTTCTCTTCCGGTTTTCCAGAGCCTGTCCCCGGGATTCCCGGAATTTTCCCGGACTTATTCCGGTGAGCTTTTTGAACACTTTCGTGAAGTAGCTTTGATCTTCAAATCCGGTCATAAGAGCAACATCAACCAGCGAAATTCGGTTATTTAAAAGAAGCGCCTTGCTCTGTTCTACCCGTACTTTGTTCAAATACTGGGAAAAGTTCGTCTCCATTTCGGTTTTAAAGATTTTACTAAAATACGAAGGACTTAAGTGGACGTAATCCGCCACTTCTTTTAAGCTGATTTTTTGGTTGTAATGTTTCTTTATATAATCTACGGCCTTGTAGATAACGTCCACATGCTTTACATCCTGCAGATCAAACACAAGGTCTGTGAATCGTCCCATAATACGGGTAACCCAGAAAGCGAGATCTTCCACGGTATTGAGTTTGTGAATCTGGTTCAGGTAGTTGTAATTTAACCCGAAGATCTGCTCCACATCGGCTCCCCCTTCAAGCGCGGAACGGGAAAGCAGTACAACCAGTTCCAGTATCCGGGATTTTATGATATCGATCTTTCCTCCGCTGGATACAAACACATGGCCTAAGAGTTCGTTTAAGAGCTGTCGGGATCCATCCTTGTCTCCCAGGGTGATGAGCTTCAATAACTCCTTTTCTTTCTTGAGGGGATATCCGGTAATGAGGGATTCATCCCCTCCCATGCTTTTCAAATGATGGATATAGGTAGAGATGTCAGACTGCTGGGATAATCTTTCTCGCTCTTCCAGATACTGCGCTGATTTCAGATCCGATACATAGAGACTTACCACAAAGAGAAGTTCAGAAAGGCTGGTAACCTCTTCCGGCGATTTATAGGGGACCTCGTTCAGCTCTTTCCGCATCCAATGTGCTTCCTGTTCAGAAAGGTGAAATTTGGCGATATACTCGTCCTGGAAGTACTCTTCCGGATCAATCATCAATACGGGTCCTCCAATCAGAGCTCCTACCATCATTTCTGAGTGAAAAAGGGGAGATGCCCAATGCACCAGCCCAATAGGACAGAAATAGATATACTTCCCGCCAAATCGCTCAGCCTGGTACGTTCCATAGAGATGAGCATGGATGCATGTATCGGGGCGCCCGTATTTCTGTTGAAAGGATGCACAGAAAGCGCAGAGCAGTTTCTGATTCTCCTCAAAGTAGTACTTACCGTCCACGTCCATAATAAAAGCGTTTACACCGGTAGCAATTCGATAATCTCGTACAACGTGTTGAGCCAGCTTCAAATTCAAGGCTGATACTAGATCTGCGTTATTCATTAGTCCCGGTGAGTACTCCTGCTGATGTTATATGCTAGCGCCCTGTTTCCTTCAAGAGCAACTATTTTGACTGCGTTCCTGGAAAAAAGGATGTTCAGTTTCGCTTAAAGCGAAATAAAAAGGTCTCTTTTAGATGATTGTTTGTATAGGCATAGGATTTCATACTGTTTCTCGGAACATAGACCGATGACGAAACTGCAAGGCATTCTGGCAAAGAACATCAAACGGGCCCGGACCCGGTTGAACTACTCTCAGATGCATCTATCCGAGCTCTGCGGCCTCTCCACCAGTTTTTTAGGAGAGATAGAGGCGGGGAAGAAATTCCCTTCTCCCTCCAATCTTGAAAAAATAGCCAGCGTACTCGGTTTAAAGCCGTACCAACTTTTTTTTGAGGATGAAGAATGGGAGGTTTTCGATAAGTATGAGCATATTACCTCCCTCTATCAGGAACTACGGGAAAAAATTAATACAGACCTGGAAGAAACCATAAAAAAACATCTTTCAAAATAAGCGGTAAACTCGTATTATAACCTGAATGGAGATTAGAGAAATTCAGGAGCGAATTCAACAGGCAGCGGTTCGGGCAGGGCGAAAGGGGGAGGATATCCGGATCATGGCAGTAACGAAACTCCAGCCCTGGGAAGCAGTGCGGGAAGCGTACAACGCGGGGATTCGGATCTTTGGGGAAAATCGCGTACAGGAAGCACGAGAAAAATATCGGGATCCACTTCCTGGTATGGAATTACACCTGATCGGGCATCTTCAAACCAACAAGGTAAAGTATATCCCGTCTCTCTTCCCATGGGTAGATTCTATCGATCGTCTCTCAATAGCGGAAGAACTTGAAAAACGGTTCGCTGCTCACAATAGCAGGTTAAACGTCCTTCTCGAAGTAAATACATCGGGAGAACCTTCCAAAACTGGGTATGCCTCGTGTGAAGAACTTTTGCGGGATCTGGAACAGATCCTTTCCTTCCCCCACCTTAAGATTCGAGGCCTCATGACCGTGGGTCCGCTTACCGGGGATAGGGATGCAGTCCGGAAATCCTTCCGCACCCTTTCTCAGTGTTTTGAAGATCTCAAAAAACGGTATCCGGAGGGTATGTGGGATACTCTTTCAATGGGAATGAGCTCTGATTTTGAGATCGCAGTGGAGGAAGGCTCGACTCTTGTCCGTCTGGGGACACTTCTGTTTGGAGAGCGGGTGAAGCAGTGAAACGGGGAATGTGTCTATTCTTGATCTTTCTTCAGCTCGCAGGTCTGGTATACGGGCAGAATTCCAGTGAACCGGTTCCATACGAACCAGAAGAGTTCCCTTCCTGGGCACGGTCACTCCGAAGGGGGGAAATTATAGCCGTCGGCTTGTTCCCCTTTATGTTTCTCTTTTCTTCCCTGGCGTATGATACGTTTCGTTTTGCTGCTTCAGGAGGCGATCCGGACTATGCCCCCGGCCCGTTCCAGAGCCCGGGAGCTTCTCCCTTGTCTCAGCATGAAAAGATAGGTGTCCTGACGGTAAGCATAAGCCTTTCTGCTCTATTAGCCTTTGTGGATTATCTTATCGAAAAACGAAAACCTGAAACCCATAAAACCTATGAACCACATACAGGTCAAAATTGAAGAGGGTGCTCCCCGCACCCGGATAGATGTGTACGTAGCGAAAAATCTGGGCCTGGCGACTAGAAGTCAATTAAAAGAACGGATTGCAGAAATCCGAATGGATGGAAAAACAGTAAAACCTTCCCGGCTTATAGAACCGGGAAAAGTGCTGGAAGTATTTTACCGTCCCCGGGAAGAACCGACTTTTCAGGGAGAAAATTTGCCTCTAAAGATTCTCTACGAAGATAACCGGGTGGTAGTGCTGGATAAACCTGCGGGGATGGTGATACATCCTGGTTGCGGTGTGTACAGCGGTACGCTGGTTCAAGGCCTCCTGTATCATATCCAGAACTTAAAGGATGCATTTCCCGAAGAACCGATTCGGCCCGGGATCGTA
>JAGODW010000259.1 GCA_017998025.1 Spirochaetales bacterium | reverse complement strand
CGGTACTCCAGAAGGCCTTCTGTAGCCGCTTACGTGTGGAAGGAGAGCAAAATACCGTATTCGGGTATCTCCCATACCACTCCCGGAACACACAGGCCGCTTGATGGATCTCCTCGTCCCAGTTCTCCCAATCCTCAATCTGGAACCCGATGCCAGGACAATGCTCCTTGTTAGCCTTCTGTTTCTTCCCTCTGGATTTCATGAATTGTTCCTCCAATTTGTGTATAGTTTTTGAATGCGCTGGGAGGGGAAGGGCGATTCATCCCCTCTCGCCCCTTAGGCTATCAGCCGAACCTTCCCTTCCCATAGGGTAAGATCCGGGAAACTGAAATCCGGAAGGGGTTCTCCGCCGTCCGGGTCGGAATCGTACACCAGGCAGCAGTACCCTAACGGGGCATCCTCCTTGAAACAGAAATCAAGTTCGTATCCTTTTCCTCCTATTCCACTGAGTCCTTCCCCAGGCTCCAGAACCGGCTCCAGAGGTGCTTCCCCCTCTCCTGCGAAGATAAGGTTCTCGGGATGAAAGGTAAAAGCGATCATGTCAAACTTCTTCAGGGTGGCTGAGGAAGCCAGGAGAATCTGAGGGTACACAGGGTACTTCTTGCGAAAGAGTTTCACCTCTGCATCGATCTCCGCATCCCAGTGTTTCCAACGCTGGATGTAGAACTCCAGGCGGTACACTCTACTGGGAGGGTTCTCGGTAGGTTGTTTCTTTTTTGTGTTCTTTTTACCCATGGTCTTTATCCTTTTTGTTTGAACCGTGTTAGGCTATTCGTAGGCGCTGTACGGAAAGCCGAATCCCGCACCGCAACTCAACGCCCCGGTGAATAGGATACGGGAGAAGGCAGATTTCTGCAAAATCTAGCTTTTCGGGGATATCTAGGGGCGTAGAATAACTGTAACTCTATCTATCGAAAAAGGATATAGCCCTGGCATACTGAAGATGTCGTATGATCATAGAATAACAATTCTTTGGTTCTCTCATCAAATCTATCAACACGGATAAGTTCAATGTGGAAATCTCCGATTACGGCTTTGATTATGCCTCGAACTATTTTGATACTTTATGGAACTCTTCCGTTAAAATTATCGAAGATGAAAAACATAAGAGAAAAAAGTTATCTGGAAACTTATGATCATAAAAATCTGAGTACCTTCGTAATTGAACTTCTAGAAAGGAATGAGAGTAAAACTGAAGGTTGGAAGAAATACCATATGGTTTGCTCCCGCAAAGGGTCCACATAACGCTCCGCATAACCGGCTGGCAATGGAGCACAGCGGATTTGACGTCCGGTGCAGCGCCTTGTTCGGTCACATTCGCCCATTACACAGACCTAAGGCCAATCGGGATATGAGTTCATGATGTGCGAGGTGTTCACGCCATAATTCAGGAATGTCCGAAACGCCGTAATAGGCTCCGGCAATCTGACCATAAATGGCGCCCGTGGTATCGGCATCATTTCCTAGATTAACAGCCAGCAAACAGCCCTCTTTAAAATCGGATGACCGGTAGAACGCCCACAACGCTGCTTCAAGCGACTCCACGATATAGCCGCTTCCGACGATCTCGGGAGGGTTCTTTTCTTTGAATGACCCACACGCGATAGCATCGATTTCCGGGCATAACGGTGTTGTTTCCCAGATTGCGTCAATAGGCGCATATCGATCAGAAAGCAGCTCTTCTTTTCCAACGCCAAGTACCGCTCCGACAATCAAGCCCCCAAAGTATCGGCACGCATCCAGGCATGTCCTGGCACCGTGTGTGGTTCTCGAACTCTCCGCGCTCATGGCAATGGCTCTTGCAGGGTCAAAGGCGAAGTAGAGAGGAACGGGTGCAAGACGCATGAGACTGCCGTTGCCGGCTGACTTAGCATCCGTAGAGCCAGAAAACGGATTCCCTGTTCGAATGAAGTTCCGGAGCGATTTGGAAACTGTATTGCCAATATCAAAGCATCGGCCATTACTGCTCATGTAGCCATCTTTCCACCAGCGGACATAGCGCTCCATATTCAAATGGAACGGTCCACCGCCGACCATATCCGTCATGGGTGGAAAGGATCCTGGTGATTTGAACTCTACCGTCGTCCCAACTGCGTCTCCTGCCGCAAGCCCAAGCAGGCAACCCTCGTAGCGCATGTCTCTAGAAATCATCATTGGCCAGCCTCCCAGCCTAAGATGTAACGTTCTTGTTCCTGCGTTTCCGGCGATTGCCTGAAGGCTGACTTGGGACATTGTCGCCAGAGTTCGCGCAAATGAACCAGAGCCGCTTTCCCTCCTCTACCGTGTCTAGCCAACCAGCATCCGATGATGACCCCTGTTCTCCCCACGCCGCCCAGGCAATGGACATAAACCGTTTGGCCGCGTTCAATGCAGTGATCAATTGCGTCAAGAATCGCTATAGTTGTATCAGGGGACTCGGGTATCGATACATCCCGGATTGGAAAGCGCTGATGAGATGCCGTACCTATCAAGCTGGAATAGGGGAGCAACCCCTCATCTTCTTCCGTCAAATCGATGAAGGCCGTAACTCCGTAACGAAGCAGGGCACTGAGTTTTTCTTGCGACGACTGTTCATCCCTATTTCTTGGGTATTCCCCAGCAAGTAGCTTGCCCGGGACCACGCAGTAACAATGTTTGATTGGTTGATTCATCATCTTGATGACCGAACATATTCTACATCATTTTTCTCTGAAAATAAAGCACAATTAGGTTTTCCCAGAAATTCCCCATTGGGGATGGGCGGGCGGGGAAGGAACGCGGTACAGGTAGCCGTCTATCCCTGTGCCGGTCGAGGCCATGAACTCCCTACCGCCTACCGTACAGGATGGTTTACGGCATTTCCATGCGTAGTATCCTGAGGAACTTATAGTAAGGATTTTTGCCATCGTCCCAATCGAACAGCGGCTGCGCTTTTGCCTGATGTTTTCACCAGCTCCAAAGCGTTTCACTTTAGCTCCTCGGGATAGATCCTTCGTTGTTTTCCCTAACTGAAGTGCACTTTTCGCTCGTTGAAGCCATAATCGAGAAGCATTATTCATAGATTAGTATTCCGCTTTCCTCTATTTCGTGGAAAATAAGTCCTTTTTCATTTTTCTTCTCTTCCCATCTATCCATATCAAGAGCCAGAACATCCACAGGCGTCTGTATTTTTTCCCGGAAAAGTGCGTGATGTATTTTCCGGGATAGGTTCCTCTCATTTCCGATATTCCTTTTTAACACGAGAATATCATAATCTCCTGCCCCGGAAACATTCTTTTTCGTACGGGAGCCGAATAAAATAATTCTGTCCGGAGCTACCTCCGAAATGATGATTCTTCGTATTTTTTCTAGATTTTCATCTTCTATGATTTCTTTCAGCATCTGTCCTTTTCCCACCCATACAGTTTAATCTATTCCATGAAGATATTCTATTTTATCTTGCATAGAAGATGATCCCCTTAGAAGTCCTTCCTCAAGACGTGGTTGTTTTGCGAGCTACCTTTTTTCTCATATTTTCTAACGTTTAACATAGGCCTCACCCGCGAGGCGTGTGTCGTAACCTGAAAAACACTCACTTTTGTTCCCAACTCATTATTCGCCTCTTAGGGTGCAGGCGAAGGTTATACCGCTATTCCTTTATTCTTCCGCTCTTTGTTTCTTCTCATACTTCTGCATAAATTCTCTTGGCGTCTTGATCCATCTGTCCTTAGGAAAATGAGCCATATTCCCCGTTATCAAACAT
>JAGODW010000258.1 GCA_017998025.1 Spirochaetales bacterium | reverse complement strand
TTAAATACGACGACAATGTAGCTTATTATACTTCTTATTCGTACCCGCCCCTGAATGTTTATACGAAACCGGATAAAACCCTTGTATTTGAGTTTGCCCTGGCAGGATTCAAAGAAGAGGAGATCAATCTTGCCTTTAAGGGAGACTATATGGTGTTCTCCGCTAAAGTAGCGGAGGAATTTCTCCATGATGAGAATGTTCGATTCTTCAAACATCGGCTGAAATTTAAAGACATCACCGAGCAAAAATACTATGTGCCGGAGGATAAATTCAACCGGGATAATGTAAAAGCCGTTTTCCGCAATGGCGTACTAAAGGTAGAGATCCCCCCCAAAGAAAACACCGCGGATGTAAAAACCATCAAAATCGATATTGTAAAAGAAGAGTAAAACCTTTACGCCGGGTCGTCCAGGCGACTGGACTTCACATAGATAACACCACCGAAAGCCCACCCCTTTCGGTGGTGTTTTTTTTCTATACGCGGACTTTGATGCAGGCCTTCCGGACAGGAACACCTATAAGAGCACGTTTATGCCAAACACATAGTACGTCTCGCAATTAGAAATATGATCCACTATCATTGTTCTAACCCCCTCTCCTTCAATATTTATTTTTTATCATCTCCATTGATTATGTCGATGATCTCAAGAACAATAAACTTGACCGAGTACAGCATCATAACCAATGAAGATATCGGCATACAACTATAGATAACTTTCTTGGGAAACTGGAGTGACTCAGTCACTTCAAGGGCACGGTTGAAAAGCTGTCTAGAATACCAGAAGAAAATTACAATAAAAACAAACGTAATGATCTCTACGAAAAGTTGATACAACGCACACAGCTTTTCGCTTTTTAGCCTCTTGCCTATCCAGTCTCCCGCGCTAAAATGCCCCTTCACGATCCACACTGCAGCAGCTCCGTAGAACACCATCCATGCAAAGCACAGCTCTATAATCTCACTATACCAGTTCAGCGACCCGATAGGAACGTACCGTAGAAAAACATTTGCTGTAACAAGAACAGCAATGGTTACTAGGGCTGCAATGCAGATCCTCTTGAAAATACTAATTAGCACTTTGTCAATCATCGCGTATATATCTTTAGGTTTCATTTTGCCACTCCCATGAGCAGGTTCGGAAGGCAAGTCGAGATTTCTGGAACACAGGCAATGATGATTGTCACAATGAAAATTCCGATAAGGTAAGGAAGCGACTCTTTAGCCAGGTCCCAGACGCCGATCTTTGTGAAACTAGAGACTGCATAGAGGCACATGCCGACGGGAGGAGTAATGTTGCCGATCATGATAAGTAATGTCATTACGATGCCGAAGTTAACAAGATCAAAGCTGTACTTCGAGATGATAGGAAGAAATATGGGAATCGTGATAAGGAATATCGCATTCCCTTCCAGGAACAGACCTAGAATAAGTATTATGATAAAAATAATGGCCATAAGGCCTGTACCAGACATATTCATACTGGTCAATGTTGCAATAAGATTATCAGGAATTCTCTGGTACATGGTAAAATAGCTGAAAAAGTTCGCAGCAGCCATGATAAATAGAAGTGCCGAGGATTGCTTGATTGTCTCCCAGAGTATTTCCGGCAGGTCCTTGAGCTTTAAGTCCTTGTACAGGAAACCTAGAAAAAGCGCATAGAGGCATGTAACTACAGCCGCTTCCGTAGGGGTAAAAAGACCACTGAAGATACCCCCCAGAACAATGACGATCGCCATAAGGGAAAGGAATGCTCTCTTGGTTGCTTCCCAGATTTCATGACCATTTGCCTTAGGATAGCGTGGAAAACCCCGAGGTTTAGCCATAAGGCCGATAGCCACCATGATGGCGCCGCCCATGAGGAAGCCAGGCAAAAAGCCTGCAAGGAAAAGACGCGGCACAGAGACATCGGTCAGAGCACCGTAGAGAACAAAAGATATCGATGGAGGAATGATGGGTCCCAGTGTCGATGCAGCTGCTACAATAGAAGCGGCCACTTCCTTTTTATACCCATTGTCGACCATAGCTTTATACTGGACCTGTCCGAGCCCGGCAGCATCGGCAACCGCTGAACCCGAAATTCCTGAAAAAAGCATCTCAGCAACTACCGATACCTGTCCCAGTCCTCCCGGGATGTGGCCAACGATCGCCCTCGCAAACCTGAATATTCGGTTCGTGATCCCTCCCGTATTCATCAGGTTACCGGCAAGGATGAAGAAAGGAACCGCAAGCAACGTGAAACCTGTAGTTCCATAATGCATTCGCTGGGGCAGAAGGGCAAGAAATTGACCCTGACCTTGTCCGACAAAAAAAATGACCGCTGTCAATCCAATGGCTACCGCAATCGGGACATTTAGTAAGATTAGAATTAAAAGCACAATAAATACCAACGCAGTGACCATGTCAGTCTCCCTAGACCCCAGAGGCTATACTTGTTTTAAACACCTCGGGTCATGTAATAAATAGAGGCGTCCATACGGACGCCACATCCAATAATCATTAGTTTAATAACATTACCTGGATTTAGACAGTAAATCCTGGAAAGTTTTCCAATCCTCTGCGCTTACTTGGGATTTCAGCGTGTCCCATACAGATGCGGTTGCAGCCTGAAACGGGGTGGTATCAGGATAATTGACTTCCATCCCATTCTTCTTTATTTCCTCGATCTGGGCCTTTTCTCCTTCCCGGATCAGTTTCTGCATGTACTTCCCCGCCTTTTCACCTTCCTCTACCAGAATATTCTGCTGGCCTGGAGAAAGCGATTCAAACTTTGCCTTATTCATGATGAGGTGCGTGGCCACATAGGTGTAGTTGAGGATAGAGAGATACTTCTGAGTCTCCCACATCTTGCCTGCATAGATAGTCGCAATGGGATTCTCCTGGCCGTCTACTACGCCCTGTTTTAAGGCCATGGGAAGTTCTGTAAAAGCGATCGTCTGTACAACTCCTCCCAACGCCTTCACGGTTTCCTGGTTCACAAAATCTGGAGGAGTACGGATCTTCAATCCTTTAAAGTCTTCCGGAGTATTGATCGGTCTCTTGGAGTTTGTATAGGTCCTGAAACCATATTCCCACCGGGCAATGTACTTGAGCCCTGCCTTATCCAGGTCTGGCTTTATCCAATTCACAAATCCGTCTCCTGCAAAGAACCTATCGACAGCATCGTAATCCTTAAATGCAAACGGTCCTGTTACCAGGTTAACCTTGGGAGACCACTTCGCCAAAGCCGGCTCGGTTGGGAGCACTAAATCAATAGCTCCAAGGACAGTCTGCTCCACCATTTCCTGGGAGTTTCCCAGTTTACTGTTAGGGAAGATTACAACTGTAACGGTACCGTTGGAACGCCTGGCCACGTTTTCAGCAAACTGCACGGCCGCCAGGTGCATGGGGTGAGATTCCGCTGAATAGTGGCCTAGCTTGATTTCGACCGCCTTTTCTGTTCCACCGCCTGCAAAGCCTGCAGTTGCTACTACGATCAGAAAGAACGCCAAAAAGATTTTCTTCATTCTGCCCTCCTCATTCTTATACTTTAACATGTGTTTCACCATTCAAAACATGGTTTCATAATAGTAGTAGTATATACCCACCTTCGAAAAAATTGCAAGCCTTTTTTGGTCTACACAGTAAGGCCATCACTCTTGACAGAGCGGAAGTCTGCTGGGTAGTATCAAGCGTACAACGCCCAGATGGTGAAATTGGCAAACACGCTAGATTCAGGGTCTAGTGCTCGCAAGGGC
>JAGODW010000257.1 GCA_017998025.1 Spirochaetales bacterium | reverse complement strand
ACCGTAAAGAGTGGTCTGCAGCCTGTTAAGAAACAGAACAAAGGTTAGGAGGAACCAATGCCTAAATCGATACTGATCGATCCAAAAGATGTACGTAAAAAGGGGATACTCACCATCAACAGCATCCCTCTGAATCAATATACCCCGGACATTAAAAAAGAGCTGGAACTCTACGGTAAAGAAAAACTTCAAACGATTCTCTATCACATGATGATCGTCCGTGAGTTTGAAACCATGCTGAATGAGTTTAAAACACAGGGAAAATACCACGACGTGGAATATAACCATCCGGGACCCGCGCACCTTTCTATTGGCCAGGAATCCTCGGCCGTGGGGCAGTGTCTGAACCTCACTTCTCAGGACTTCATCTTCGGAAGTCATCGAAGCCACGGAGAGATTCTCGCGAAATGTTTCTCTGTGATCCAGCAGCTTCCTGAAGCAGAGCTGGAACAGATCATGAAAACCTACTTTAACGGTGCTATTCTAAAGGTAGTTGAACAGGAGCCGTACACGGATATCCGGGATCTGGCAGAAAACTTCATCCTCCACGGGGTACTGGCAGAGATTTTCGCTCGAGAGAATGGGGTAAACAAAGGCTTAGGCGGGTCCATGCATGCCTTCTTTATTCCATTCGGCAGTATGCCGAACAACGCCATTGTAGGAGGATCTGGCGATATAGCCGTGGGATCTGCCCTATATAAACGGATCAACCAAAAACCAGGGATTGTAATTGCCAACATCGGAGATGCTTCCATGGGATGCGGCCCCGTGTGGGAAGGGATGATGGTTGCAGCAATGGATCAGTACCGTACCCTCTGGCCCAAAGAAGCAGGTGGGGCTCCCCCGATTCTGTTTAACTTTTTCAACAATTTTTACGGAATGGGGGGACAAACCTACGGGGAGACCATGGGTTTCCGAATATTGGCCCGGGTCGGTGCAGGGGTGAATCCGGAAAACATGCATGCTGAACGGATAGACGGGTACAATCCTCTGGCTGTAGCTGAGGCAGTGGCAAGGAAGAAAAAAATCCTGGAAGCCGGAAATGGACCGGTTCTACTGGATACCATCACGTATCGATTGTCCGGTCATAGCCCTTCCGACGCTTCCAGCTACAGAACAAGGGAGGAAATTCAGCTTTGGGAAGGGGAAGATTGCATCCGGGGATACCAGGGATATCTGCAGGAACATAAGGTAATCACACCCACAGAAATAGAGACTTTTTCCCATAGAACGATTGAAAAGATCCTTCGAACCGTAAAACGGGTAGTTCCCCTCCAAACCTCTCCGCGGGTGGATCCGGAATTCATAGGGGCTGTAATGTTTTCCCATAAGCGTGTACCGGCCTGGGATACGAGAAAATCCGATGTGTTGCTTCCGAAAGAGGAAAATCCAAGACTGAAACGAATACAATCCAAATCCCGTTTTGCACTGGACGAAGCAGGAAAACCGTTACCCAAAACAAAAGTAGTTTCATTCCGGGAAGCTATTTTCGAAGCAATCCTGGACGCTTTTTACCGGGATCCAACCCTTGTTGCATTTGGAGAAGAGAACCGGGATTGGGGCGGAGCCTTTGGGGTATACCAGGGGCTTACCGAATGCCTCCCCTACCCGCGACTATTCAATACGCCTATTTCCGAGGGTGCCATCGTAGGATCCGGCGTTGGGTATGCCCTTTCCGGAGGTCGGGCACTCATCGAACTGATGTACTGTGATTTCATGGGTCGGGCAGGGGATGAAATATTCAACCAGATGTCGAAATGGCAGAGTATGTCTGCCGGCATTCTCTCCATGCCACTGGTCCTCCGCGTTTCCGTAGGTAGTAAGTATGGAGCCCAGCATTCACAGGATTGGTCCAGCATCGTGACCCATATTCCCGGCCTTAAAGTACTTTTTCCCGCCACCCCCTACGATGCAAAAGGCATGATGAATCTTGCCCTCCAGGGGAGCGATCCTGTAGTGTTTTTTGAAAGCCAGCGTTTGTACGACATGGGGGAGATTTTTGAACCCGGAGGTGTACCCGAAGGGTACTACGAAGTACCAGAAGGAGAACCTGCAATCCGCCGCATAGGAAAGGATCTAACCCTTATCACTATTGGAGCAACGCTGTACAGGGCTCAGGAAGCAGCGGAAGAACTTTCTTCTCAGTATGGGGTGGAGTGTGAGCTCATCGATGCGCGGTTCTTAAATCCTTTAAACTATGAGAAGATCTTCGAATCCGTTAAAAAAACCGGGAAAGTCTTGCTTACCTCAGATGCCTGTGAGCGGGGGAGTTTCCTTCATACCCTGGCTTCCCGCATTACCGAGTCTGTATTTGATGATCTCGATGCGCCTCCTGTTGTTGTAGGTTCCCGTAACTGGATTACTCCAGCCCATGAGATGGAACATTTCTTTTTCCCCCAGAAAAGCTGGATTCTGGACGCAATCCATGAACGGATTTTCCCTCTGAAGGATTATCAACCCACTACCAATCAGACCCTTGAAGAGATTCATCGAAGGGATCGAGAGGGAGTATAACAGCTCAGGGCAGGTTCATTACGGAACCTGCCCTCTTTCTTTTCGCTAGGGTTCTCGATCTGGAATCCGTAATACCTGCCAGTAGTACTTATCCCCGTTTATCTCTACGATGTCTTTGAACAGCTCATCCACGGAAGTTACCCGGCCCAGTCTCCAAAGACCCTTGCGATAATCATCTGAAGTGATTTCTTTTTGTTCCTGATGCCATACCGGTGCGAAAACAACTTTGCCGATCACAAGATCCTGTTTGGTACTTTTACGGCTGGGGAATACAAAGTTCACCCACTCTTTTTTACCATCCGAAACATATACCACTTCCGCCTGATTCTTTGTCGCCGCAGAGGGATCCGTAACAATCCGGGCCGTATAAAAATCTTCCCGGTACGCATCTGAACCCGAAGCACAGAGCACCTCTCCTTCCCTGAAATCTACCGTACCTACTACTGAACCCGGCTGAAGAACTACCGGTGATGAAATGGTAACTCCCGGCAGCTTAGATGAAACCGTTGAACAGGAAAGAAACAATACGCTTCCAAGAATAGAAGCAATAAACAACCCTATTGTACGGTGTACCATTAAACCCACCTCCTTCTTTTTTATCTCTACTTATTATAAAAGTATATACAGTTTTTAAACTTTTACCATATAAGGTATAATTTAGTCTATCCTGTTCCTCTCTATCAGCTCTCGATACCGAAAACAGTTTTCCAGATGGTCATTTACAATGCCGGTTGCCTGTAAGTGGGAATATACAATTACACTTCCAATAAACTGAAAACCTCTAAGTTTTAAATCCTTTGCTATTCGATCGGAGAGTTCTGTCCTGCTGGGAACCTGTTCCAGGCTCTTCCAATGCCCAACTACCGGTACTCCATCGACAAATCCCCAGAGATAGCGGGCAAAACTACCGTATTGCTCCCGAACCTCTTGAAACCGACGAGCATTCACCAGGGAAGCTTCTATCTTTTTTCGATTCCGAATAATCCCGGCATTTGCAAGTAAAGCCTCTTTCTCTTTTTCTCCATACCGGGCCACCTTTTCCCAATCAAATCCTGCATAGGCACGGCGAAAAGCTTCTCTCTTTCTTAAAATCGTGATCCAGCTTAACCCTGCCTGGGCAGATTCTAATACAAGGAATTCAAAGTGTGTCCTATCATCCCCTATAGGGGTGCCCCATTCTGTGTCGTGGTACGTTTCATACAAAGGATCTCCTACACACCAGGGGCAG
>JAGODW010000256.1 GCA_017998025.1 Spirochaetales bacterium | reverse complement strand
TTTAAGCCTGGTGATCATAGCGAAGAGGTCCCACCCGTTCCCATCCCGAACACGGAAGTTAAGCTCTTCAACGCCGATGGTACTGCCTCACAAGGAGGCGGGAGAGTAGGTAGTCGCCAGGCTTTTTATTTGTTATATAAACTTCCCTTGCTAAATAAACTGTTTCTGGGTATGCTATAAGTGGAATCGGAGGAGACATGGAAGAGCAAGAAAATCAATTACAGTTGGTAACGTTTCAATTAGGAAAAGAGACCTATGGAATAGATATAATGGATGTAAAAGAAATCCAGAGGCTTCAAGAAACAAGACCTATCCCAAATGCACCTTCGTATGTGGAAGGTATTTTCAAACTTAGAAACGATATTATTCCTCTGGTAAACTTGCATAAACGATTCCATATAAAAAAGAGTGAAACTACCGAAGAAGATTCAATCCTAAGCGGAATCATCATTCTTGATATTAACGGAATGAGAATTGGCATAATTATAGATCGAGTCTCCAGAGTAGTAACAGTGGAGTACGATCAGATTCAACCCCCGCCCCAAATATTAACAGGCATTGGAGCCGAATATATTCAGGGAGTGGTAAAACAAGAAGAAGGATATTTGATCATTCTGGATATCAGAAAACTATTTAGTGTAAAGGAACTGCAACAAATAGATAAAATCTCTTCAGGAACGTAAGTTTCATGCAAATACCATTATCTCGTCCTTCTATCAAACGCAGTGATATGGACTCTGTCCTATCGTGTATGGTTACAGATAATTTGGGACCAGGTGAGCTTAGTGCGCGCCTGGTTAAACTGGTAAAAGATTATATCGGAGTTGAAGGGGGAATCGCTGTCCGAGAATATCAACGGGCTATCCGTATCGTATTCGAGGCAGGGGGATTGAAAGAGGGTGACCACATTGTATTAACTCCCCTGCATCCTGTAGCGTATGCCCAGGTTGCCTATGAAATGGGAATCGAACCTGTATATGTTGATGTTGAGGCTGATAATGGATGTATATCCTGTAAAGATTTTCAAAAAAAAGTACCCAGTGATGTAAAAATGGTGGGTGTCTACGGAACCCTTGGTTTTGTTCCGGATATGGAAACTTTACTGGAATCAAGAATCCCTTTGATAGAAGATTTATCCCAGGCGATAGGAGCGAATACAGGAACACGACGTCTTGGTACCTATGGGAGTTATACTCTTATGTCCATGGAACCGGAGGGGATATTCACCTCGGGGGGCGGAGTTGTTATTTTAGGAAGGGGAAGAAAAGAAGTAAACACTCTTCAAAAAATTGTAGAACCATACCAACCTGATATCCTATTACCTGACTTTAATGCAGCTTTAGGGTTAACGCAGGTACAAAGTATTGAAAAATACCTTGCAAGAAGAAAAGAGATTGCTCAGATTTTTTCTCAAGCGATCCTCCAATCAAGGCACAGGACATTATCGCAGCCCGGCGATGGAGAGAATGTGTATTATTCATTCCCTGTTTTAATCACGTCCGGATTAAAGGATGTACAGGCATACTGCAGAAAACAGGGTATTGAAACTTCTCCTGCCTTCGCTCACACAATCCTGGGGAAGAATTTAATTCCGGAAGGAGAATGGCCTGTTGCGCGCTCATTGCACCTCAGGTGCTTACGATTCCCTCTCTATCCGTCGTTAAGCCGGATAGCGATAGAACGAGTCCAGAAGGTATTAACAACTCTTCCCTGAAAATCCAGAGAAGCTACCATTCTTTACAATCAAAAGGTGAGTTATTATAGTAAAAAGAATCATGAAGGTTCACCGCTCTGTGCAAAGAATTCTTATTATTGCTAACCTGTCAAAGAATGAGGCGGAAGCTTTAGTAGGAACCATTACTACCTACTTACAGGATAGAGGATATTCCGTAACTGTATTAGCTTTTCAAGGAAAACCTCCTCAATTCGTTATGGAACCATTCGATCTAGCCTTTTCTTTGGGGGGGGATGGCACTGTTTTATATGCAGCGCGGTTATTGGCAGACCAGGGTGTTCCAATTTTGCCGATCAACCTGGGAAATTTCGGATTCATCACAGAAATAGCCAAAGAAGAATGGCAGGAAGCTTTTGAACGCTACCTGGATGGAACTTTACGGATTGGCGAGAGGATGATGCTTGAAGTAAAAGTGTTTCGAGAGGGGAAGTGTGTACATTCCCAAACTGCTTTAAACGATATGGTAATTAGCTCTGCTGGAATTTCAAAAATAGTGAATTTATCCGTTTGTCTTTCTCAATTACCTATCGTTCGATACCGGGCTGATGGCGTAATTGTGTCTACACCCACCGGTTCTACCGCCTATTCGGCAGCAGCGGGAGGTCCAATCCTTCACCCAGAGATGGAAGCTATGATTTTAATTCCCATCTGTCCCTTTACATTGTCTCATCGTCCGTTAGTGATTCCTGCCACTGAATATATCGCAATAACGGTAGATGCGAAGCAAAGGGCAGATCTCATTCTTACCTCTGATGGGCAAATAGTTGTGCCCTTGCAACCCTTAGATCAGGTTACGATCGAGGCTGCAGACGTGAGGGTTCGATTGATCCAGACTCATAAGCGTTCCTTTTATACAGTGTTAAAAGAGAAATTGAATTGGGCTGGGGGACCGGATGCTTGAAGAACTCCAGATCCGAAACTATGCGCTAATTGATCGGTTAACGATCCATTTCTCAGAAGGATTATCCATTTTAAGCGGAGAAACAGGTGCGGGAAAGTCTATTCTGGTAGGTGCACTTGGCCTGGTTCTGGGTTTAAAGGTAAGTCAGGATGTGATTCGAACGGGAACAGATGAAACGGAAGTCTCGGCCGTTGTTAACATCAAAGGGAATAAAGAAGCAGAAGCATGGCTGCAACAACGGGAAATCCCTTTCGAGGATGGGGTAGTAATACTGAGGAGAATTGTGAGGAGAAATGGTAGGGGAGGCAGTTATCTTCAATCGGTACCTGTATCGCTGGGAGATTTGCAGGAGTTCACCTCGCTATTGATCGATTTACATGGTCAGCATGAGCACCAGTCCTTGTTTTATGAAGAAAACCATCGAAAGTTTCTGGATCGATTCGCGGGAATCTCAGAGAAAGTTGAAAGATTTACCAGTGAATTCCAGTGGTTAGCACAGCTACGGAAACATCGGGAGGAACTGGATGCCTCGGAAAAAGAAAGACTCCGTGAGCTAGATTATTTAATATTTGCTATTGATGAGATCAGTAAAGCCGCACTGAAGGAAGAAGAAGAGGAAGAGCTGATTCAAGAGAGGAAACTCCTATCGGAACATGAGAAATTAATGAGAGTGTTAGAAGAGACCTTAGCGGCATTATCCGAAGGGCGAGGAGGAATCTTAGGGGAGCTCCGTAGAAGTGCGAATCTGCTTCAATCGATAGAAGGAATCGATTCATCCCTCGAGCCTTACCGGAAACGGTTGGAAAACACCTTCTACGAACTCCAGGACGTAACACAGGATTTAAAAGCTTATACAGGAAAAAGAACATTCGATCCGCAACGTCTCGAATACTGTGAAGAACGGTTAGCTGAAATCTACCGTTTGGGGAAAAAGTATGGTCCATCCCTTAAAGAGATACTTCAATTTAAGGAACAAGCCCCGAAGAGGGTACAGGAACTTGAACGGACATCTCAAGAAATGGGAGAACTGGATCGGGCAATTACTGAAAAAGAAAGGAATCTTTTAGCTGAAGCGCATGAAATATCTGAAATGAGGAAAAAAGCCGC
>JAGODW010000255.1 GCA_017998025.1 Spirochaetales bacterium | reverse complement strand
TTCTAGGGATGCCTGACGATACGGTGGAGTAGTAAGGTACTTTTCCTGGTACTCTATCTCCGCTGAAGCGCCCCCATTATTCGTTTTAGACCAGTCTCTAAGAAACGACAGAGCAGTTTGAATATTTTTTTCTTTGAAGTTCAACACTCGCTCTCCATCTTCCGTAAATTCAGCTCCATGCAGTAGAGCAACCACGAGGAGAAAATCTGGGTACCAGAGCGGGGAGAATCCCATATTGATAAACCGGCCGGATTGTACCTTATTGTAAGAGGCGGAGATCGTTTTTATATCCTCCAGGTTCAATAAGAACTTTTCATTCTCCTTCCCCGGCAAACGATTGTTATACATAAGAAGGGGTAAATCAAAAGAGGCTGGCAGGAGGTGCTGCTTGTTGTCCTTCTTTCCCAGCCGAAGAAGACCTGTGTAAAAACTACGGAGGGAAATTTTCCGTTTGTAGAAGAGGCTATCCAGGGAGCGGAAGTTTTTTATCGTATCTCGCCCTGCGATATGCTCGGAAATAACCAGATCCGGTACAGGCCCTTCCGAAGGAATAGTGATAGGACCTTCGGGGATAAATTGGAGTTCCATCCGGTATTGATCTTGATCCGTGTTGAAAGCCTCAATGTACGCAGCGATTTCTTTCCGATGGGTTGCCACAACTACGCTCTGTCGAGAAGATTCTGAACACCCGAAAAAAAGGAATACGCCGAGGGACAGCAAGGCACCAAAAAGAAAAAGTATCCATACATTGATTTTTGGGAGCATCCTTGAGCAACTCACAGGTATCTTCCATTTTCTAAGAAACAGATATCTAAGAAATAGAACCGTTCGATTTTTTTCATACACCTGGAAAGGTTATTTATTCAACCTGCCAGTTCATCTGCAGCCTTAAAGATCTCCCTGTATAGATCTTCCAGGCCTGATACATCTATACTGGCAAAGGTAACCCGAAGGAATTGGTTTTGAAGATTTATGGTTCCGATTCCTCTCTCTAACAGACGTTGTCTGAGAGCTTCGGTGGAAATCCCCTTACAGCGGAAGCTCATGAAGTATCCTGAATTAAAGGGGAATTCTTCCAGCGCTTTGCCATTTTTCCGGTTTTTAAGGATTTCTTTCACCTTTTCGTACCGTTCCTGCAGGATGCAGTACTTGGCTTTCTTCTCTTCTTGATACGTAGGGCTCTTCATAACGCGTAGCATGATGCTTTGAGCAAGTCGAGAGGAGCTGGAAATCGAAGTTCTAAGAATTCCCGATACTTTTACATTCAGGGCTTCATACTGCTTTTGAGTTAATCCTTTTCCTCCAAAGGTGAAGAAAGCAACCCGAAAGCCCCATACAAAGTCTTCCTTCGTGGAACCATCTACCTTTACTGCGAGGACACGGTCATGGAGGTTGCTGAAGTAGGTAAAACTCGATTGAGTTTCTATGCCTTCTTCATAGAAGAGTCCATAATAGGCATCGTCGGAAATGGTAAGAATATCTATTCCTCTGTCTGCGCACTGGCGTATCGTTTCTGCTAAGTTCTGTGCTTCTTTTACCGTTGGGGAGTATCCCGCAGGATTGTTAGGAAAGTTTACCAGAACAATAACTTTCTTTTTGTCTCCGTTTCGAAGAATCGCTTCTTTTAACCCTTCTATATTGTAACCACCCTCTTTATTAAAGAACGGGTAGGTTACAACCTTAGCCTGGTTCCGGTCTGCAAAGATAAGTTCGTAGTTGTCCCAGAACATATCGGGCATCACCAGTACATCATCTTTTTCTACAAAGAGATCTGCCGCTGTAGAGATACCTGGGGTAAGGCCGGGAACTACAACGGGAAGAGAAATGCTGTCTTCCTTTAAGGCGGGATTTTTTCGAAGGAGCTCCTTTTTCCAGAGCTGCCGCAGTTCCTCGACTCCGGTAACAGGGGCATAGGCAACGGATTCTGCTGGTGAAAAGGCTGAAGTAAAAGACTGTACGGAGGGTAGGATCATGGGTTTGCCTTGCTCATAGGCCATACCGATGGTTGCATTGTATCGGTTTGCTTTCTTTGTTGCTTCAGCTGACTGAGCTACGATCCCTTTGGGGAAGTACATTCTTTTCCCCGTTTCCGATAAAAGTCGGTACGCTACTGTGCCTTTTAAGGTTTCATTTAATTCGACGGCTAATGGATTCATACTTTTTGCATACCATGAGTTAAAGGGGTTGTCAAGGCACTGGCGGTTTCTGTCGGTTTTGGATACTATTTATTGCGGAGAAAAGAGAATGCGACACGGTCTTTTCCGATTATGGGTTCCTACAACTCCTACTATTCTTAGCGTGCTTCTATTAACTTCGATAGAATTGGTTTTACGTATGAGAGATATAGGGTATGATATTGTGGGACCTCTTCTATTATTGGGTGTAGTGGCGAGTTCTGTATTTGTCGAGGGAGTTCAAGGGTACTATACTGCGCTGGGAATTTCAGTTATAAGCAGCTTTCTATCAAAGGAGCACGAGCAGAATGCAGTATGGATTTTCGGTGTTACTACCCTGGGAGTTTCTTTTTGTATTGCTCGATTGAAATACTTACGGTCTAAAGCCCAGGCTCAATCTGAAAAAGCTGAAATATTGTACCATCTGAGCCGGGATTTAACACGAAAAAACGGGAAAATAGCGATCCTTTCCTCTGCCTATAAGTTACTTCGAGAGAGACTTCCTGAAAAGATCGAATTCTATCTTGTAAATGGGGATCAAATCCTGCGGTTGCATGAGGGGGATTTTTTCCCTGTAGATGAGCATGTCAGAACCCTCCCCGATTGGGTATACCGTACCGGAGAACCTGCTGGAAGAGGTACCCATACGCTGGCAGGGGCAGATGGACTCTTTCTTCCTATTGGTACCGAAAAGAAACGGTATGGGGTATTGAGTGTTCAATTTCGGGATCCCACGGATTACTACGATTCAACAAAGAGAGAAATATACGAAACCATTGGAAAGCAGATAGGGGAGGCTCTCGAACGAGACCAGGAGGCAGAGCATGGATACCAGGCGAACCTGGCACTGGAGGGTGAGCGACTTCGAAATTCTCTAATCCGCTCCCTCTCCCATGATCTCAGAACCCCTTTGGCGGGAATACAGGGTTCTGTTGAACTGTTAAAGATGAAGCTCGCCGAAGGGGATGTGCCGGAAAATCAAGAACTTCTAGATAGCATCTCAGAAGAGCTGGCCTGGCTGGGAAGAATGATGGATAATATCTTAAGTCTAACGCGGTTTGAAGCAGAAAATGTGATACTGCGGAAGGAAATGGAACCCGTGGAAGATGTAGTAGGTTCGGCAGTCCGTGTGCTTTCCAAGAGGCTGAGTCAACATCCTCTGGAAATTCGACTGCCGGATTCAATTCTCATGGTGCCCATGGAAAGCACTTTAATTGAACAGGTATTGGTAAATCTGCTGGATAATGCGGCAAAGTACTCGGATCCGGAAAGTCCGATCGAAATTGAAGTGAAAGCGGAAGATAACTGGGCGGTATTTAGTGTTGCGGATCGGGGGAAAGGGGTGGCTCCGGAAGACCTGGAACGGATATTTGAAAAATTCCAGCGGGGACAGGCAGAAGATATTCGGAGTATTCGAGGAACCGGTCTGGGACTTTCCATCTGTAAAGCTATTGTAGAAGCCCATGGGGGCAAGATTCAGGCTGAGCCAAGGGAGGGGGGAGGTACGATTTTTCGTTTTACGTTGCCTTTAGAGGTAGAAACCCATGGATAATGCGCCGTTGATTTTAAT